>CAYNMO010000141.1:5895-6620 GCA_964398155.1 uncultured Actinomycetota bacterium
TGCATCAACTGCTGCTTTAACTGCGCCAACATCGCCTTCAACAATAACAGTAACAAATCCGCCGCCAATCTGTTCAATTCCAACCATCTGAACATTTGCTGCTTTTACCATGGCATCGCCAGCTTCAATACAGCCAACAAGTCCTTTAGTTTCAATTAAACCTATTGCCTTGCTTTCCATTAATACTCCTTTTGTGTTTAACAATTTTGCTTATTTTATAATACTATATATATTATTAAAATACTTTTTTAAATTAATTTTTTACAATAAATCAGGATAACTCCTCTTAAAATTTTATCATCAAATTACTTTTAAAAAACTACATCAATGCGGATGATAATATCAGCGCCATCAAATTATTAAAATCCAATGGCGCCAACTTTAAAATATATTAGAATAAAATATTGTTGTCAATTTAATTAACAAAAATAAATTTTTAATTTGAATTTAACAATACAAATCCTTGATTATAATTTCCTTTGATTGTATTATTCTAAACGTGCCGAAGTGGCGGAATAGGCAGACGCGCTGGACTCAAAATCCAGTGGGCCGTAAGGTTCGTGCCGGTTCGACCCCGGCCTTCGGCACCATTTATAAGTTTGTTCTGCAATTAAAAATTTCCCCGTTGTCTGCACCAATTAACTAGAAAATTAGTTCTGATAACATAAGTCTCTTGCTCTTGCTCTTGCTCTTGCTCTTGCTCTTGCTCTTGCTCTTGCTCTTAC
>CAYNMO010000142.1:0-6540 GCA_964398155.1 uncultured Actinomycetota bacterium
GTATATTATTGTCGCAGCTCCCTCCCCAGAAAGTCAGAGCATCCCCAAATTCCTTTTTTAACTTCCGGGTATCCATTCCTGTACAGTTTACCTGAAGCGGATTTAAAATATCAACCCCTGCCTCAATTAAAAGCGGAATGGCCTCTTTTATTGCGCCATCACAGTGGAAAAAAATATGTACCCTGGTTTTGGCCCTGCTTTTGATAAATTCAAAAAGCCTTTTGTGGTATGGCCAGATCAGTGTCTTGTACAAATCCAGGGAAACAAGCAAACCTTCTTTTGAACCAAGATCATCAGCCGTTGAAACGATTAAAACATTCTCCCCGACAGCATCCAATGCTTTTTGCCAGTACTGCATTTTTATTTCCAGAAATTTATCCATTATGGCGTGGATCAGTTTTTTATTTGTCAGCATATCCATAAAAAACTTTTCATAACCCATCATCCACATCGCATTCTCCCACATTCCTGCGCTCATTCTCTCCAGGAAACATGCTTTTTTCTCGACTTTTACGGTTTTTTCCGCCTTCTCCCTTAGTCCTGCAAACCTTGCAGCATCAAGCGGGTCCGGCCAGGGGTAATTTTCAATATCTGAAACAGATTGCGCATCTGCCAAAGGGCTCCTGTAAATATCATAATAATGCCCAATACCAACAGGCATCCGGTACTTTATCCCAAACTCATCAATCAGCCAGTAGTAGCCTTCACTCTCCCCAAGGTCCCGGGCAAGTCCTTTTTTTCCAGGTGGATTTGGCGCCACATTTTTTATATCAATTTTTAACCTGTCAACAATATCATCAGTGACCTCGCCAAGCTGTGTCACCTTGTCCCAGATTACTGCATCGCCCTGCAAACCAAGATGTTTTCTTAAAGCATTTAAGGTTCTTATATTTATTCCTGCAACAAGAGCTCCGCCAATATCAAACGGTATTCTGTCAGGTTCTTTATGGTTAAGACTGCATTCAACCCTGCTTAAGCTGTTAAATTTTTCCAATTGTTTGGACCACTTTCTGAACTTGCTGACTCTGAATAATTTTTATTAATTTTATTTAAAATTGCGTTTAAAACAAGTTAAAATACAAGGCCCTCAACATGGCTGTTGCTATTTTTTCAATTCTTCCGACTCTCTGCATCACCGGTTCTGCCTAAGCAAATTCCGTAAGGTCCAGTTCCAGCAATTTGGCGTAAGAGGGCGCGCCTTCTTCATTAAAACCTGCCACCTTATAATACAGATCCCTGGCCTTGATAAATTCTTCTTTATCTATGCGCACTCCCTTTTTGGGGCCATTTTCTATGGGCATGAAGAATCTTTCAGGCAGAATGTCGTCACCAGAATTAATGCCCTCCCTTAAGGCAAACAATTTATACATATTTATTCTTTTTTCGCCTGATTTCCATAATTCAAACAGGGAGCTCTCCCATCCGGTTACAGCATTAACCACTTCGACCAGATGGCTGAAATTAAAAAACCTGACAGGTGAAAATGCAAAAATACAGCTGCACAAAACTTCCATCATGGAAAAAGCAGGCGCCAGCAAATAAAACATCCTGACTTTTTTGTCAGACAAGCTTTCGGCGTGCAGTCTTTCATGAATTCCCAGTGGGGCAACTTTGTCCATAAATAGCTGGACAGCTTCAAAATCAAAGTCTGTGTCGTGCTCCACAACCGTATAATATGGGCCTATGGGAGAAACCGCATACCCCAGGCCAAGCATCTGTTTTGTCCGCGGGTCGTGCGAGGGTATTTCCATCCCTTTGACATGCATTGCAAAATCCTTTGAGCCGCTGATTTTTTCTGAGGCCCGCTTCACACCGTCTGCCAGTATTTCACCTATATATTTTTTATTTATGATTAAATATATTAACTCTATTATTGAACTGCTGTCCCCCCATTTTAAATCGATACCCCCGGTATCGGCCAGGGTGATGAGCCCATTCTCAAAGCATTCAACTGCAAATCCCAGGGTCACGCCCAGAGATGTTCCGTCCAGTCCATAATCACAGATTATTTCCCAGATTTTTAATGCAGCTTCAGGGCTTTTTATAAGAAGGTTGTAAACTGAAGATGACAGGCTTTCAAGCTCTATTAAGCCAAACTCAGTTTTTAAACCATTGTCTTTAAATCCATTTATTATTTTTTTACATCCATTAACACAATTACTGCAGCTGACATTGACGGGCTCATGATTGCCCACCAGGGTAAAGCCGTCAATCTCTTTTGCATCATCAAAATGTGTATAATGAAAATTCTTTGCCGACAGTATTCCGCCATCAGACATCAGTTTTAAATATCCGGAATTACCGGCCGGGCCATACTGGGCACTGTTGAGCGGATTGCTCAGGAATTTATCTTTAAAATATGCAGAAAGCCTGATGATGGTTTTACTGTCATATACATTTATATCGTTACTGCCATTAATGAAAATAGCCTTTAAATTCTTGGAGCCCATAACGGCGCCAACGCCGCATCTTGAACTCAAAAAAAGGTTGTCATTTACAATCGAGGCATACCTGACCAGATTTTCTCCGGCCGGGCCAATAAGCGCAATGCTTCCCTCTTTGCCGTGTTTCTTCCTTAAATAACCATACGAATCAGAAGTGGTTTTTCCCCAGATGCCGCAGGCTTCTTTGATTTCAACCCGGTCATTGTAAATTAACAGATACACCGGACCGTCAGCTTTTCCCGTAATAATAAGGGCATCATAACCTGCTTTTTTTATCATAGAGCCCAGGTATCCCGGGGTGGTGCTTTCCGCGGCAAGACCTGTCAACGGAGATTTGGTTATGACATTATGCATGGCTGTTCCCGGGCAGTCTATGCCGGTTAGAGGTGATGTGGAGAAAATAATTATGTTTTCAGGCGAAAAGGGGTCAATTTCAGGCTTTAGCTCTTTTAGAAGAAAATAGGCACCCAGACATGCGCCGCCGTAGTATTTCCGGTAAAACAAATCACCCGGTTTATCCTCCCGGACCTCTTTGGTCGAGAGATTGATCCTTAATATTTTACCTGTATAACCATGGCTCATCTTATAAATAGTTATATGTAGTAGTTTCCTAACTCTTTGCTGACAACATCATAGCTGTCTGCGTCCTTGCTTACTTCTTCTATCTCTCCAATAATTTTTTTATCCCTGAATACATAAATCCTGTTTGCCAGTTTAATGATTTCAGGCATATCGGAAGAAATAAGTATTATTGATTTTCCCTCCAACTGAGCCAGATTAAATATCAGCTGGTGGATATATTCCTTGGCGCCCACGTCGACTCCGATTGTGGGCTCGTCAAAAATAATGATGTCACATTCTGCACCCAGCCATTTTGCGATGCTGACTTTCTGCTGATTTCCGCCGCTGAGTTTTTGCACCAGCTGATCAAGTCCTGTTGTCTTGACATCCAGCTGCTTGACCATATTCTGCGCATGGGTTCTTTCTTTTTTGCTGTCAACAAACCTAAACAGCTTGCTTGCAATCTTTGGCCAAATTGTTATGCCAATATTAGTCAGTATTGTACTGCTTAACAGCAGGCCCTCTTCTTTCCTGTTTTCTGTTACGTAGCCGATACGATATTTGTACAGGCTGTCGCCGATGGATCTGACTTTTATTTTTACTCCGTTTACAAAAACATCGCCGCTTTGTTTTTTTTCTTCTCCAATTATCAAACGAGCAAGTTCTGTCCTTCCAGCTCCGACGAGGCCATAAAATCCAAGGACCTCACCTTTGTAAAGCTTAAAGCTTACGTCTTCTGACTTGTGCTCTTTTATCATGTTTTTAACTTCCATGACTACATTGCTCTTATCAATATTCTTGTTCTTAAATGATTCTATCTTTTCTTCCCTGCCAATCATCATTTTTACAAGATCCTGCTTGTTTACTTCGCTTATAGCCTTTGTGCCGATTTTTTTTCCGTCCCTGAGCACGGTGACTCTGTCACAAATCTTAAAAACTTCTTCCAGTTTATGGGTAACAAATAATACAATTATCCCCTTTTCTTTCAGCCCCCTTAAGATACCGAACAGCTTTTCGGCTTCTGTTTCAGAAATTGAAGAAGTCGGTTCGTCAAGCAGCAGTATTTTTGAATTGGAGGCAAGTGATTTGGATATTTCAACCATTTGCTTCTGGGCAACGCTCAATTCACCGATAAGTTTGGTAGGGGGAATATCAAGCCCTACCATTTCCAGATACTTTTTGGCAACTGTATTTATCTTTTTCCAATTCAGTATCGGCGTTTTTTTAAAAGTAATCATTTTATCCAGCATTATGTTTTCAGCAACACTGAAACTGGATAAAACCTGCAATTCCTGGTTGACCATGCTTATGTCTCTGGAAAGTGCATCTATATAACTGCCAAGTACCAGTTCATTATCATTAATAAACATTTTTCCTTCGTCCGGTTTATAGACACCACCGATAATTTTCATAAGTGTACTTTTGCCTGCACCGTTTTCGCCAAGCAGCGCATGTATTTCACCTTTTTCAAATTCCACAGAAACATCATCAAGAGCCTTAACTCCCGGAAAAGCTTTACTGATATTGCTTACTTTTAACACCTGATATTCCCCCTACTGCTATACTGGTAATTATTTAAAATATGTGGTCTTTGCACTTGCTGCAAGATCGGTGGCAGCGGTCCAAAGTGTGTCCATGAATCCACCGTCTACATTGTCTTTGGTTATCAGAACACCAGAGGTATCGATGAATGCATAAGGCTCTTTAGTTTCCAAACCATCGATGAGGTACTCAAGAAGTACAGGTGCGCAATATCCCTGGAGGTATGGATTCTGGTTGAATGTACCAGTTACATAACCTTCCTTGATTGCCTTTAAAACTACTGGGTCATCGTCAATACCAACAAATGCGATTTTGGTATTCTTCATTTCTGAGAGTATTGTAGCAACAGCAACAGTCGGGTTATAACCGGTTGTTACTATACCTGTTACCTTATCTCCATGTGCTGCAAGGGCGCTGCTGATTTTCTCTATGCATTGTTCCACAGCATTCATATCGCCAATAGTCTGAACTATTGTAACATTAGGATACTTGGCAACGACTTCTTCAACTCCCTGTTTTCTAAGAATAGTATTAGGGTCCGTTACGACTTCAAGAACGTTTAAGATTCCACCTTTTTCACCCATTGTTGCAATTACTTTTTCAGTAGCTATCATTGCAGCTGCCTTTACATCAGTTGCAACTGTAAAAGAAGCAGGGGTTGGTACCTGTGTTGCTGCACCAAAGTTAACAATAGGAACGCCTTTGGCAACAATTTCTTCATACAAAGAGTTAGCGCCTGCAGCATCCAACGGAAATATCATCAGGCCGTTATATCCCTGAGCAACAAGAGCTGATACCTGTTCGTTTTCAGTAGGCTGTGTCCAGTCTGTACCTATCTGTGAATAAACATCCACACCAAAATCTTCTTTATGTTTTGCAAGTCCCTTTTTAACTGATTCGTAATAAGGGTGCACTGCTGGCCAGTAAGAGCCTACTTTATACTTTGTTACATCCATGGCAGCAGCAGTAGTTTCTGCAGCAGCTGTCGTTTCTGCAGCAGCAGTGGTAGCAGCAGCTGTAGTTGCAGCAGCAGTGGTCTCAACGGCAGCTGTTTTGCAGCTGATGCCGACCATGCCGACTGTAACGGCAAGAGCTACGACTATTAGTACTATTAGTAATTTTTTGAACATTTTTGTTCCTTTCCTGTTCACTTTTTATAAATTGGCGCATTGGCGCCATCATCCAAGATAACTTTTATCCTTTTTGCATACACCTCCATTAATAATTTCCTGTACAGAAAATGTTTCCCATAAGTGGGAGCTTTGTAATATTTCCACCTCCACTAATAAAACCCGTTGATAATAAATTTATGATAACAGTCTTCTCTGGTTATAAACTGTTCTTACTCTGTCAATGCCTACTGCCACAAGTATCAGCAACCCAAGAAATGCCTGCTCCCAGTAAACATTGGTTTGCAGCATAATCAGTCCATTTTTAATCATAACCATAATTATTGCGCCTATCATAAGACCAAACGCCGTGATGGACCCACCGCTTAGGCCCGTACCTCCGATAATTGCAACGGCAAATGAAACTATCAGCCAGTCCTGCCCTGCCACAGGGCTTGCCGAACCCATCCTGGATACATAAAGCACAGCAGCCAGGGCAGCAATAAAACCTGAGAGTGTGTGGCTCAATAGTTTGATTTTATCAATATTGATACCTGAAAATTTTGCAGCCTCAGGATTTTCGCCGACCGCCAGCAGCCTTCTGCCTGCAATGGAATAACGGATAAACAAAAACAGTATGACCAAACATATTATAGCGAAAATAAATAACACCGGTATTCCAAGCACTTTTTCCTTCCCTATAAAAGTAAAGGATGCCGGAATATTGACAAATGAGAATCCCTGGGTAAAACCAAAATTAATCCCTGTAAAAATAAAGGAAGTAGCAAGCGTTACTATAAAAGCATTTATACCAAACTTGGTAGTAATTATTCCATTTAAAGCGCCGCAGACAATTCCTACTGCAAGGGCCACTATCAAAGCTA
>CAYNMO010000143.1:0-4587 GCA_964398155.1 uncultured Actinomycetota bacterium
ACATTTGTGGGATCTTTATGGGGCCGGCATATTTTAAGATTTTATCGGGGACCAGACCGGATAAAGCCCATTAGATTCTTTGCCTGAAATGTTGGTATGATTGGTTCCATCTGCATTCATTACATGTATCTGCGGGTTCCCATTTTTGTATGACGTAAAAGCAATCTTTTTACTGTCAGGTGACCATGAAGGGTAGAGCTCGTCATCACTGTTACCTGAAAGGTTAACGCGGCTCTCTCCACCTGCATTCATTATATATATCTGGGGGTTCCCATCTTTATAAGATACAAAAGCAATATTATTACCATCCGGTGACCAGGTGGGGTAAAGCTCGTCATAGCTGTTGCCGGAAAGGTTAGTAAGGCTCTCTCCATCTGCATTCATTACATATATTTGGGGGTTCCCACCTTTGTATGATGTAAAAGCAATCTTTTTGCTGTCAGGTGACCAGGTAGGATATAGTCCGTTCGAATCTGTGCCGGACAGGTTGACCCTGTCTGTTCCGTCAGCCTTCATTATATATATTTGGGGGATCCCATCTTTATACGACACAAAAGCAATATTATTACCATCCGGTGACCAGGTAGGATACCAGTCATTAAAAATATTTCCCGACAAATCATTTCCACCATCTCCGTTTACATTCATAACATGAATCTGGCCCTGTATGTTAGCCTGGCTATTTAAAATTTCGGGTTGACCTGATACAAAAGCAATCTTTTTACCGTCGGGTGACCATGCTGGGTATCCATACCAGAATTCATCATCAGTCAGATTTTTCCTTCCGGTTCCATCAGAATTAGTTAAAAAAATTTGCCCTTTCCCATAGCGGTCTGACGTGAATGCAATTTCTCTGCCGTCAGGTGACCATGAAAAACCAAATTCATCAAAGTCATTACCTGAAATATTGATTTGGTTGGTACCATCACCATTCATTACGTGGATTTGGGATTTTGAATTTACAACTGAAATATATGCGATCCTGCCCCCTGCAGGAAATGAATCTTCAATATAAATCGGGGTTATTTCGGAGACTTTCCCATCTTCCATGAGCTGCTTGCAAGAGAAACTGGAAATACTGATTAACAGCGCCATTAAAAAAACTAATGCTATTTTTTGTTTAAAAATCAGCTCAACCAACTCCAAGAATAATTGTTTCAAATCTTTCAGTTATAAATAGCAAGTATATTTTCAACAGGTGTTTCAGGCAGGGCCATATGGGCCGGAGCTATGATTACGCCGCCCCTGTTGCCCCACAAATCTTTTATCTTCTTTACTTCTTCCCTGACTTCCGCAGGCTTTTTATTAATCAGCACTTTCTGGACATCTATCCCGCCATGAATGCATATTTTTCCGCCGCATAATTTATATATATTTTCCAGATCCATGTTTCTGGCTGAGGTCTGCACCACATCAAAAACATCTATCCCGGCATCAATCATATAAGGCATAAACTCAGTAACGCTCCCGCATACATGCCAGCCAAACGGCAGATTATGCTTCTTTACATTTTCAATAAGTTTTTTATAAACAGGAAGAAAATATTTTTTAAATAATGCCGGAGGGAACATAATACCTTCCTGCCCTGCTACATCGTCCCACGTACCATAATAGTGCGCCTTGCTTCCAAATGCTTCCAATTCCCTGCGGCTGTATTCAAGGCAGAAATCTGAGACTTCATTTATTATCTTTTCTGCAAGCCCGGCATTTGAGACCAGGTCCATTAAAAAATTTTCCATCCCTCTAAGAAAGGTACAGATCATAAAAACAGATGTAAGGTTGCCTATCGAAACTATTTCTTCAGGATCATCCTTGATATTTTCATAACTTATTCTTTCATCCTTATACCTGTTTACCATTTTTGTAAAATCAAAATACCTGATTCTTGAAGTTAAAAACCCGTCCTTTATATCACTTGCATAATTGATATTTCCCAGGACCGGGTCAACGCCATAAAAAGGGGAGATGCTGGAGCCCTTTGTATTTATGCCTATAGTATAAAAGGACTGGTCATCTTCTATGTAGGAATTTCCGGCAGGCGGTCCGGTATATGTTGGAACAAAGACGGCAAATTTGCTTAACCTGCTTCCGGTGGACCACATATCCGCACCTGTTTTTTTAATGAATTCCTTCCTGTTTCCAATGTAATCACTGGGAGCTTCAAAACCAAAATGATTCATCATTTTTAAAGTCGCAAGCTCTGTGCCCCTGTAAGTCATTGGCACTTTATCAACCGGTTTAAGTTTGATTGCACTAAAAATTCTTTCTCTGGCCTTTAACTGCAATTTTCGCCTCTTTTATTTACTGTAAATTTTATAAATCTCTTGTTGTTTGTGATTGTTTTTTTGATTCTGTATATCTGCTAATATCCGGCTTTGTTCATCTGTTCCAGGACCCACTGTCTTGCGGCCCTGATTATTTCATAATTATCTTTTTTACTGTCTGCCCACATCTCAAGAAGGAGCGGCCCGTTAAAACCAATGCTTTTCAATGTGCTAAAGGCCGAAATAAAATCAACGCTGCCTTCACCAAAAGCAACATTGCGGACAATCCCGGGCAGAGTATCTTTTACATGAATTGCTGCAATGTGGCCGCTGTATGATTTTAACTGCTTTTCAAAGTCATGGCCCATAGCTGCCAGATTCCCAAAATCAGGATATATCTGCAGCCAGGGAGACTTGATTTCTTTTATGTAGGGCATTATTTTATCAAGGGAATCCCCAAAGTCACCGTCTACATTCTCTACAGCAAGCATCACACCAAGAGAGGACGCAAGACCTTCGCTCTTCTTAAGATTTATGCCAAAAGTCTTCCTTGAAATTTCGGTGCTTTTTTCACCGTCAACAACATCATATCCTGCAAGCTGAACAATCCTTATTCCCAAATGCGATGCAAACCATATTGCATCAGTTATCATTTCCATGCCTTTTTTTTGAATATTGCCAAATGAACTTCCAATGGGAAATCTCCTGTTTCCGCTTAAACACAGGGTTAATAGGGGGATGCCTGTTTTCTCAGTGATTTCCCTTAAATTTTTCTTTTTGGCCATGTCCCATTTAAGCCTCTCAATGCGCTCATCTTTCTCATCAATAGAGATTTCCATAAAACTGTAGCCCGCATCTCTTGCAGCAGTCAGCCTTTCCTCCCAGGGAAGATCTTTAGGAAGCGCTTTTTCATAAAGCCCTATAGAAATATTTTCATCTTTTAATTCAGCCATTAAAGCCTCACTGATTTTTATAAAATCAAGGGTGCATTATGTTTCAATCAAGAATCATCTATTACACTATTATTGCTTTTATTTATCCAGTAATTGCATTACTCTTTCAAATTCTTTAAATCTTCTCATGTATATGCCATTCTTTTCCGGATCAGGTTTGTAAACAGATTTTATATGTACCATATTATCTATGGCTTCTTTTAGGTCCTTATAAATACCCATACCGACTGCCTGTGCGACTGCCAGTCCGAGAACACCAACCTCTTTTGTGGATGTGGTTATCACTTCCATGTTTAATATGTCTGAAAACATCTGGCACCATGAATTGCTGTTTGCAGCACCTCCTGAAATAACGGCCCTGTCACAGTTTATCCCGCCAGCCTTAAGATTATTTATATGCATAAGATGTGCAAAAACTACTCCTTCATAGATGGCATAAATAAAGTTGTATACGTTGTGGGATGCATTAAATCCAATAATTGCCCCCTCCATTTTTTTTGACAGCTTGGACCTGTATATAAAAGGGAAGTAAAAAATGTTTGACTCATTGACATCCAGTTTTTCAATTTCTTTACCGATTTTTTCATATACCTTTTTGCGATCATGTTTAATGCCAATATTTTCGAGTATGTCGCTTAAAAACCATTCAAGGTTTACAGCAGAAGTTGGGCTTGTATCCATTGCTAAAAAATTTTTATTATCCGGAAATAAGAGGGTCCCCATTATTTCAGGGCAAGCCGATAATCTGTTTTTAACTGCCGAATTGATGCTCCAGGTGCCGGAAACTATGGAATAAGCACTTCCATCATACAGCCCGCTTCCAAGAAGACAGGCGATAAAATCCACAATACCTCCGGTTACAGGTGTGCCTTCATTTAAACCTGTCTCTGCGGCTGCAGCAGCTGTGACATTGCCTATTATTTCTTCACTTTTATTTAACCCGGGCAATTTTTCAAATATTTCTTCAATGCCGTAAAGCTTGTAAAGGTCCCGGTCATAATTTTTAATATTAAGGTTTATGACTCCTGCAGTACTTGCGTCCGTATAATCAGTGGAATATTTCCCAGTAAGTTTAAACTTTATCCAATCCTTGCAGAATAATATTTTAGCAATTCTGTCATAATTTTTCCTTTCGTTTTCTTTCAACCAGCAAAGAAGCGGTATGGCCTGCCCGTTCCACATATTCGTATAAGTCTTTAAAGAATTATCAATACCCTCTTTTTCCCATTTGGCTATCAGCCGCTCTCCCCTTGAATCCATCGATGTAATTGCATTTCTTACCGGGTTTCCTGCGCTGTCTACCGGGTAAAGCCCGGATCCATGCCCGCTGTTTGCCACTGAGATTATCTGTGAAGGGTTGATGCTGGTAC
>CAYNMO010000143.1:4597-6520 GCA_964398155.1 uncultured Actinomycetota bacterium
TAAAGCACCCGTCATCTATTATCTCATTTTTAAAAGATGAGATTCCCGCAATGCTGCCGAATTCATCAATAAGTGCAGCCTTTCCTACGCTTAAACCATTATCAATGCAAAGCATATATTTATTTATAATTGTATTCTCTTTCATATTTTTTTAATTTTGCACTGTCTATTTGACCGGAAAGAGTTTAAAGACTGCTTTCATATAAGTTTCGATATATAGAAGTTGATATTTTCCTAAAGAGAAAGTACTTTAATGCTCTATTTAGAGTTGTCTCCACCATGGCTTTTATATCATCAGCAGCGATATCGCTCAATATCTTCTGTAATAGTCCAATAATATAACCGCACCTTTTAAATTATAATTAAATTTTTAATATTTCTTTATTTATACTTCCCGAAATCAATTGCCGCTTCGTACATTGCGATAACTTTTTGAGGAGACACGCCTGATTGAATGTTATGAGACGGTGAAAGTATGTATCCACCCCCCGGAGAAAGGTGCTTTATTCTAATTTCCACTTCCTTTGCAATATCAAGTATTGTACCCTGCGCAATAGCTTCCTGTGAATTTATTGCCCCATGAAAACTAAGCCTGTCTCCAAATCTTTCCTTAAGAAGCAAAGTATCCATCCCGGCTGCATTAGGCTGAACCGGGTTAAGTATATCAGCTCCCATTTCAATAAAGTCTTCTACAAAGTTAAATATTGCGCCACAGGAATGAACAGCAAGTTTGCCTTTTGGATTATGTTTTAAAAACTCAATCTTTGCCTCCTGCCACTCAGTTTGCAGATATGGTTTGACTACCTTTCTGAATACATCCAAAGAAATAAGCGGGGCAGCTTGTGAACCGAAATCCTCTCCCTGTATTCTAAAGTAAGTCAAATACTTACCGATTGCCTTTAAAACCTGTTTGTCCCTGTGTAAATTAATCTCAAGTATTTTTTTCATCACAGCTAAGGCTCTATCAGGATTTAAAAGCAGGTCCATAAAAAAGTTTTCCATACCTCTCAGATAGTGGGCTCGCTCAAAAATATTACCGCCAAAGTTCATTGTAAGAGCAAAATCAGTTTCATTATGAAGCTCCTTTACATATTCTTCCAAACCTTCCAGCCTGGGTTCGTCCATCTCCGGCCATTTATAGTTTAATATGTCCTCTATTGTTTCCGCATCCTGCAGAGGATGGTCCTCCAGTTGAAATAAAAACCCGCCATTGTTATCTTCAACACGTTTTTTTAAGCATCCCCACTCATCTCTGAATATTTTAGAGTTTTTATCCCAAAGCCCTTTAGTAGTCATCCCGAAAGGAATGTGTAATACATCAATGTTTAGTTTTTTTAGTACTTCAGGTTTGGGAAATACATGTGCCCATTCATCCCACCAAAAATCATCAGAAATATTTAAATATTTTATCAAATCCTGATAAGGCTTTGCTGTTATAGTTATATCCAGCGGCACCCTATCTGGTTGTTTGTGCTCCAAAGCAATTTCTACTCGTTCTCTGCCGGTTAACTTCATTAAAACTATCTCCAATACTATTGATTATTTATATAAGCGGATCTATTTATAGCGCAATATTAGTGACACAATTATTTTTGCATGCCTGATAAACGTTTATATGCTCCATTTTTATCAAGAGCATTATAAATATCACAATATATGCCAAACAGCTCGTCATATATTTTGACATTTTCATCAATTGGCTCATATCTTTTATCAAATTTAACAAGAGCATCAACAGCTTCCCTAATGTCTTTATATAAACCTATCCCGACCGCTCCACACATTGCAGCACCGAGCGTTCCTGCATCTTTTACTTTTAAGGTCTCTGTTGGAGTATTGTAGACATCCGCTTGTATCTGGTTCCATAATTCAGATTTTGTAGCTCCTCCAATAATACGAACCTTGTCAACTTTTATTCCATTT
>CAYNMO010000144.1:0-2872 GCA_964398155.1 uncultured Actinomycetota bacterium
ATATCTTTGCTTTAACAGTTCTCTCAAGATTTTTATGTTTTTTTGAAGATTGGTTTTTAAAAGGAAGTTCTGCCTCTTTTTCAATATGACTCAGCATCATATTTTTTATTGCTTGAAGCAGCTCACTCTTGCTGATATCGCCCTTTTGAATAAGCTGATAGATATTGTTGCCTTTTAAGAAAGAAAGCTCCTGTTTGGTTACATGTTTTGCGGTAAGTATTAAAACTGGAATTAAAGCTGTTTTTTCTTTACTTCTGATATTTTTTAATACTTCAAAACCGTCCACTTTAGGCATCATAAGATCAAGTATTATGGCATCGGGCAGGCTTTCCCCCAATTGCTCCAATGCTTCTTTTCCATTTCGGGATACAAGAATTTTATAACCCTGATGCTCAAGAATATCGCGCAGCTGGATGACTGACGGCTCACTGTCTTCAACAATTAATATAGTTTTACTGCCATATTCCATAGAAGTTAAGCTGTTTTCAGATATTTTATTTTCTGTTTCTCTGCCATAAAAATATTCCAGGGGACTTCCGGATTGAACAGAAATTTTAACAGGAAGATTTATGGTAAAAATAGAGCCTTTCCCCGCAGTGCTTTCCACCTCAATATTGCCATTGAGCATTGCAGCGTATTTTCTTGAAATTGACAGTCCAAGACCGGTTCCTTCATACCTTCTTGAGGAGGAGCCATCCACCTGTCTGAATTCATCAAAAATGACTGCTACTTTTTCCTGTTCAATTCCTATTCCGGTATCTTTTACTTATATATAACATCTCTTTGCTAACACCAGCAGAAATTTCAACACTTCCAGCTTCAGTAAATTTCACTGCATTTGCTGCTATGTTTTGAAGAATTGACTGGCACTTTTTGAAATCACTGAAAATAACGGGCACATTGCTTTCAATATTTTTAAATAAATCAATATTTTTTTGAAGAGCCTGAGGTTTAATAATTTCATAAACATGATTTATAAGTTCTTCCACCTTAAAAGCTGATATATTTAGCTCTTCTTTTCCGGCTTCTATTCTTGAGAGATCAAGCAAATCGTTAATTAAAGAAAGCAGGTTTTTCCCGCTTCTTTCAATTATTTCAATATAGTCCCGCTCTTCTTCAGGGATATTGCCTGAAAGCCTCCTGCCGAGTACCCCCGAAAGAGCAATTATTGAATTAAGAGGAGTCCTGAGCTCATGGCTCATATTTGACAAAAAGGTGCTTTTAAGCCTGTTTGAATCATCCAGCTGATTTTTTTGAAGTTCAAGTTCTATATTTTGTTCTGAAAGCTCATCTTTTTGTGCTGATAGCTCTTTTGACTGGTGCTCAAGTTCAAGATTTTGGGCTTCAAGTTTCTTGGCAAGTTCATGAGTCTTCCAGGAAGCAACCAGGCCGGCAATTCTTGCATTTGCAACAATCCAGATTTCATTTAATAACCTGATAGCCAGGTCAGAGTAATTATTAATGCTGGAGAGAGAAATAACTGCTATTACTTCATTTTGGGAAATAACAGGCATTGTAATAATCTCTTTCGGTAAAAAATCAGCCGGAGCCGTTGAAAAACTTATAATCGTATCCTTTGGTATTTCTCTGATATGCTGAATTTCTTTTGACACAACAGCCAGTCCTATCTCGCCTTCATTTTCGCTTGCACCAAATGATTTTCTTGCTTCTTTGTTTAAACCTACAGAGTCATAAAGGATGTACTCCCTTTTTTCGCCATCCAAAAAATAAATGGCAGCTACCTGAGAATCGGTTTTTTTAATTAATTCTCTTAAAAGCTCCCGGCAAAATATTTTAAGGTTTTCATGGCTAAGCATCATTTCTGAAATATCTGCAGCATTTTTACTTATAAAAATTTCATTTTCAATGGTTTCGCCAAGACTGTTGAAAGACTCTGAAAGTATGCCATACTCGTTTTTGGAAGAATAAGAGCTTCTTGCTTTGTAATCACCCCGCCTGAATCTGTCTGTTGCAATATTAAGTTCAACAAGAGGATCTTTTATGCTCTTATTTAAAATATAAATTATTATGGATGATAGAAGTAAAATTGCGGCCGTGATTATGGATAGCTGGATTGTCAAACTATTATTCAGCTCTCTTGAGGTATTATAAAATTCATCTCCCTTAGCCCTGGCAAAAACACTTATAGTGTCTATGCTGCCAAAAAGTTTATTAAATGCCATTTGTCCTGCTCCGTTTTCCTTATTTCTGGCAGCAGCTTCTTTTTTATTGCCCGAATGGTATATCCTTATTGTTTCATCTCTTGCGGTTTTATAGGAAACAAGCTGATTGTAGGCGATATCAATATCGGATTTGGGGCCCAGATACCTGTCATAAACAATATCAAAATTAGCGTGGGCATTGGCATCATAGGTATCTATATTTTTTATGATTTCTTCTGTTTCCTGTGCATTCTCCGATAAAATAATAGCATTCATACTGTTATGTATTAATAAAAGGTTAACTTCAATTTCCCCTATTGCTCTTCTGACAGTAAGTGGATGCTCATTTAAGCTTGCGGTATTCTGCCATAGCTTTGTACCCTGGTAAAATGCCGTAAACCCTAAAACAATTACAAACAGTAGAATTAAAAAGAATCCTGTTAAGAGCTGTGTCCTTATTTTTATATCTTTTAATCTCATCTTCTACCTGACCTGTTTTATTTTTTTAAAAATAGCACCAGCGTAGGAAACAGGAGAGAAGCAGCTCATTTTTTCAACTATGTATTTTTCAGCTTCCCCGGTAACAAAATATCCTCCTTCAGGAAGACATTCTCTGATTTTATTAATTATTTCTCTCTGTTTATCAATATTATAATAAAATAAAAGATTGCTGCATATAATTAAGTCAAATTCACCGTAAATACTTTCGG
>CAYNMO010000144.1:2882-6500 GCA_964398155.1 uncultured Actinomycetota bacterium
CGGGGGGGCATGAAGTTAGTCCGTCAAGCAAATCATACACGGAAAAATCAATATGCTTCTTCAATTTTGAATTAATATTATAGTTGTCTTTATTCTTTGTAAAATATCTGGATATATGATTTAAAGTTACATTTTTTACCGCTGGAAAATCATATGAACCTTTTTTGGCAAAATCCATGCTGATTCTATTTATGTCTGTGGCAAAAATATGGTATTTATAATTTTTGCCTTTATCTGTGAGGAGCTCATCAAGCAGTATGGCAATGCTGTAGGCTTCCTGGCCTCCTGCACAGCCGGCAGACCATATTCTTATACTGTTATTTTCCAATTTTTCTTTTTCACATAAAATCATGGGGAAAACAAGGCGGCCAAGCAATGCAAAAGTAAGAGGATTTCTAAAAAATTCGCTGTAAGTTATATAAAGTGAGTCAAAAAATTTTTTAGCCTCCGAAGAATTTTCCAAAACCAGCTTTAAATATGATTCTGGTGAATTTAAGTTATTTTCTGCAGTGATTTTTTCAAGGCATTTTATAACAAAACCTCTGTCAAAGCAGGAAATATCTTGACCGTATATTTTTTGTATCGAGTGAATTATTTCATCAAATTCAGCGCTGTCTTTATTTTTATTCATTTTCTATTTTCTAATAAATCTATCTGGCAATTTAAAACTATTATCATCAATAAAACTTTCCTTTCCGACTTCTCTTAAAATATCCTCAATACACTCGATATCTGCTGCGTTATTTTCAATTATAAGTATTTTTAAATTTCTCTTTTATTATTGGAAATAGTTTTAAATGATGAATAAGTTAATATTATTTATAACATTTTTATATAAATTTTAAAATACAGTATCTAAATTTATTATTATATATTTATAAATTAATAATTAATTAAATATTTAATTTTTTAAATTTAAGGAGGATAATAAGGTGTATGTAAATAATTTTAAAATTTTTATTATTATTATTTAATAATTTTTTTATTTATTTTTTACGAAAAATTTTTAAAGATATTGTAAAATAAAATGTTGCTCCTGATCCCAGCTCCGATTCTACCCTAACTTTCCGCCATGATTTCAACCACCTTCTATAATTTTATACGAAGAGATTCCATCAAAATTATAGAAAATATTTTAGGTTGTGGGATCTCAGAGAAAATATTGAGTGGATTAGGGAAGTTACTCAAAATTATCATGATTTTAAGGAAAGGCAGAAAAAGATTAAGGAATATGAAGAGCAATTATAAAAACTTCTTGATAAACATTCTAAAGAAATTATTGAACAACCAGGAAAGAAAAGGAGTGTAATTAAAACAGGTTTTCGCGTTTTTAATCTGAGGAAAGAGAGTTAATAACTAATAATAATATCCTTTAAAAAGTAACTTAATCCATTTTCAGTATAGGCATTCTTAATTTCTTCCTGAGCATTTAGAAAGAGCTGGTGACTTTTACTGCTCTCTTCATAGATCTTACTGGTATCAAACTTTGATAAATCATCAAGTAAATAATAAGCGTTCACACTGGTCCATAAACTGATGTCTGAGTCTATAAACTCTGTCTCAAACTTTATAAAGTCTGTCATTTGCACTGGTATTGAAATTGTATTAATTTTATCTTTATAGTCATTGGATAGTTTAATTCTTTCTTCCGTTAACTTGATTATATCTTCAAGTGAGTTGAATTTATTTTCGCTTTTTACTGCTATTGCCTTTACTTTACTGTAGTATTCTTTTCGAATTAACAAATATTTGTCATTAAATATTACCAGATCAGCTGATTCTTTATTTTTTTGCGCAATTTGCAATTTAATTTTGTCTATCTCTGCCTGTTTTTCTCTGGCTGCCTGATCCTGCTGAATTTTTAAAAGCCTCAGATCATATTTTTGCGTTTCAATAGTATAAACATCAAACAAGACAAATAAAAATATTAGGATACAACATATTACGGCAACTAAACTCTCAGAAAGACTTCTTCTTTTCTTCCTTTGCTCCAATATTTTATTGTACCGGCTTACCCCACCGGAGAGATCATTATCCTGTTTTTTTAAATCATTATTGCTGTCTTCCAAATTACCCTCATCTGTTATAACAATATCTTTATTATCTGTATTTAAACTTTCATTCATTATCTTTTAAATAATCTGTATTTTGCTAAATTAAACTGGTTCCCTGTGATTAACTCAGGTTTCAGCAAATCATTTCCCTTGACTGAGCATAAATTTTTTAAAAATTTGTCAATTTTGCAAAACTATCTTATTTCATATTCATGTCAAGAGGGAAAATTGTAACCATTTCAGCTAAAACCACAAGTCTTTCCTTTGCAGAATATTCAGGATAGCATGTTGTAAGAAGCAGCTCTTTCCTGTAAGTTCCATTAAGTATTTCCACAAAAGTCGGCTTTACAATCTGGAAACTTATAACCCTGTAAAAATATTTGTTTCCGTTTAAAGCTTCCAGATAAATCATATCACCTTTTTTTAGTTCATCTATTCTGTTAAAAGGTGCGCCATATGTGGTTCTGTGTCCTGAAAGAGTGCACCTTCCTGACTCACCCGGCAGAGGAGTTTGAGGAATATGCCCTGGGCCCTTTTTTAAATCAGGAACATCGGAGCCTTCATTTGTTATCCACTCAAGCTCTATTTTGGAAATTGTCAATTTGGCAGGAAATATATCCTCGGCGCTGTATTTTATATTATTATTCTCAACCAGTGCAGCATCTAAAGCTTTGGTTGAGTCCGCAGGGCTTTGAGATTGAAGTTCCTGTTTATTTTTATCGGTTTGCGACGTGAGTCCGGTAGTTTCAGTTTGGACTGTTGTAACAGTTTCCGTGGTCACCGAGATTTCAGATGTGCATGAATTGCTTTGATTATGCTGCTCATTGAAAGTAATTTTGTCTTTCATTGTCTGCCAGCCTGCAATTGTATCCCCTTTTCCAACAATATTAGGAATATCAGTCAGAAAAGGATAAGCTACAAGAGCAATTCCTCCGAGTATAAAAATAACTATAAAAATTATGAAAATAATTGATGATGTATTTCTTTTTTTTCTTTTTGTATGCATTCCTGGTTATCAGTCTGTACAGAATTAATAATCAATTTTTATAAACAGTTTAAATGAAAAAATATTTTTTATAAAACTTATTTAAAATTATACCTAAAAATACTTTTTAAAAAAAATATTAATTTGAAACATTTTAATATTAATCTAAATTATTAATTTAGTAAAAGCCTTGTTATTAACCAGGCAATTAATTTTTGGTGAATAACCATCTAAAATGATCCAGTTAAAAATATTTTAAGCCTTATTTAAATAAATTAACTAAAAAATGAGTTACTCAGCAGAAACTAATTAGTTTGCGGTAAATAGCTGGCAAAAGACTGAACTTGTGAAAATATTAAGCTTGCTTTCAGCTAATAATTTATTAAAATTCCGAATGAATTATCTATGAAAGAAGCCAGGCAAAAAAATAGGAGTAAGTGCTCTGAATTGGACGCCTGCATTGACTTACTCCGAACTTAATGTTATCACAAATATATTTATTTTTTCAATACCTAATTCAATAATGGAGTGAACCCACTCCCTTAGACACATTGTATACTAAAAATAGTTAAGATAAAA
>CAYNMO010000145.1:0-6466 GCA_964398155.1 uncultured Actinomycetota bacterium
TTTTGACTTCATTTTTAAATCCAAGGCTAGTTCCAAGCTTTCTATCTACAGTGCCTATCATGGTGCCGGACAAAACAGCCTTCGGAAAAAGACTCGCATCTATACCGGTTTTTCTTAATATTTCTTCAGAATAGTGTTTTTTAATAAGGTCAAATGCAAGAGTGCGGCAGGTAACTAAGTAATCTGAAACAGGTTCTGCGAAAAAAAAAAAAAAAATGAATTCTTCCCAGCATAAAAATTTATAAATTTTTTCATAAATTTCCGGTTTGTTGTTTTTAAACCACAAAAGCTTATTTAAGGGATAAAGATTTGAGGGCGGCTGCCCTGTTATCCTGTATAGCTCTTCGGCGCCAATTATCTTGTTTATCCAACCGTTTTCTATATCTCCCCTTGTGTCCATTGCCATTATTGTATTATAGAGAGGTGAGCCGCTCTTATCCACAGGCATTGCCTCATCGCCCGAAACAGAAATACTTAATGCTTCAACAGGGTCTTTAAGTACGGCCTCAAAGCTGTTAAGCTCTCTTAGATTTTCAAAAAGGCTTTCAACCACAAGACGCTGGTCAAGCTCTGCCACACCTTTTTTGGGCATGTATAGCGGGTACTCTCTGTACGTCTTGCCGAGCATTTTCCCGTTTTCATTATATGCGGCACATTTTATGCCTGTAGTACCCAAATCTATTCCCAGTAGGCTCAAAAATTGCTCCTTATTTTCCTGTTTATACTTGTTTTAATTATTTTATTTGTTTGCCCGGTTTACCTGATTTTACTAGTCTGCCCGGTTTACCAGATTTTACACTGATTACTTTTTTAATCCGGACAGAATTTGTTTTGTTATTTCTTCTATCATGCTTTCCAGTTTTGGTGAACTATTGCTTTCCTGCCTGACAGCATTTTCGTAATTGGGACCAGCCTTCTGGTTAGAATTAATACCGATACTTGCTGAGACGGGATGGCTGCTATCGGTTTTATCATAGGGGCTTGCAAATGACAGTTCACAGACATTAGACATGAAAGAGCAAATATTGGTACTCCTGAAAACAGTCAGCCTGTTTTCAATCATTTCCCTGTACCCATTCCTCACCTCGTTTAAGAGCACAGCAAGATCAGGTGAATCTTTTAATATAAGTTCTTTGAGTTTCTTTATAGCAAGTGCTGAAATCCTTGTATAAACAGAAGCTTTGTTTATTCCATAGTCAATAGCCTGTGAGATCATGCTGTCATCGACTCCGGAACCTCCATGCAGAGAAAGAAAACAGTCCGTCATCTGCCTGATTTGCTTTAACATTTCAAGATTTAAAGCAGCTTTTTGTTCCGTTTGCCCATGTATTGAACCGATTGCCGGGGCCAGAATATCCACGCCTGTTCTTTCCACAAACTCAACGGCCATTTTTGCGTTTGTAAGGCTTGCCTCTGCGCTGCCTTCATCCTGGCCTACTCTTGTTATATATCCGACTTCGGCTTCCGCCATTAATCCGACACTGTGCACAATATCTGCAAATTGCTTTGTCCTTTTTATTTTATCTTCAAAATCAAGTCCCACGGGGCCATCGTACATCAATGAAGTAAAGCCGCATTTTATCGCATATATGATAGTAGATATTTCAACCGCATGATCAAGATGAAGTATAAGCGGTACATTTACTTTGTTTGAAACATCTTTTACAAGGTTAGCAAAAGTCTCCAAATCACTGTATTTTAACTGCGGTTCATAAACAGCGCAAACAACAGGAGTCTGTAGGTTTATTGCTGCTTCAACGGCCCCTTCAAGCGTTTCGGTATTAAAGACATTAAAACACCCGAGACAGTATTTATTTTTCCTGGCGTCCTCAAGAAAAGGCCTTAAGTTAGCAATAGGCATGATATTTTCCTTTCATTTAAATATTAAAAAAGAATAAAATAAAATAATAAAAAAATTCTCTGTTTTAGTTTCTATCATTCAAGGTATTTTATCTTTTCAAGCCCTTTATAATACCATTATTTGAATCAATCCTGAATACTTAACTCCCTAAAAGCATTCATTTGCATCGTATTTTATTTTAAATCATATTCCGTCTATTTTTTCAAAAGCCGGAACGGTCCCGCCATTAAAATGCGCTATTGCGTCCCTGACTATCCTAACCTTTTCAAACGGGATACCCCTTACGCCTTCAAGGCAAAGTCCAAAATTCCCTCCCGGTGCGCCTGCTTCACATTCTTTTAATATATGCTCCCTGACAGCCTCGGGGGTCTTGTCCCTTATAATCCTAAAATCAACAAGCTTGCTTACAAATGTGCCGGGAAAGTGTTTTTTCATAACCCGGGCATCAATCATTTCGTAAAACATATCATATTGGGCAAGATTTAATCTTGAAAGCAGGCTCATGAAATTTGTAATATTCCCGCAGCAGTGGAAATGCCTCTTAGACGCTGGGAAAACTTCATACCACCGCATCAACTGCGGAAGCACTATTTTTTCAAACAAAGAAGGTTTTATATTGACTATTGAATCATCGACAAGCCCGATAGTTTCAGCTCCTGAAATACCCATCTGTTTGTCATGGAATTTTTTCCATTCAATGGCGCAGTCCATCACTTTTACTATAAGTTCCTCACAAAGATCCTGATTTTCAATGAGGTCTATCATAAATTGTGTCTGCCCCCTTAAAAAGCAGGCTACGGTAAACGGCCCCTCAAACATTATAGTGTCTTTTATCCCGGTAAGCCGGTAGAATTTTTTTGATTTTTCCAGCATATCAAGAACTACAGGATTTCTTTCGGCAGATAAAGGTTTAAAATCTTTTACTTCGGAAATATCGTTTATTACACCTTTCCTGACAAAAGGCTCATTGTCCCGGGGCTGAAATATTTCACAGCCCATAACCTCAGAAGTTTTTACGTGCCCTTTACAAAATAGCAATCCTGCAGGCTCAATTTCCAGATAATCAGATACTATCTTTATAACTTTTTCCTGTGCTGAAACCATAAGTTCGATATCATTATAAAAGTCACTGACTGTAATTCCAGCTATTTCCGTTATTTTCAGTTCTTCAGTAAGGTAGCAAAACTTTACAGGTTCATCCGGCATTTATCCTCCTAAGTATAAAAACTTTTAAAATTATAATATTTAAGATGAGAATAGTACTCTAAATATCCCGCCCTAAAAAAATAATTATCTCTTCCAACCATATTGATTATGAGTTTTTATAATTTCCTGATACTTTTTGAGATTAAAGGATACATTTTTTTATAGAGTTCAAATCTGTTGGAATAATACCCGGAATTTTTCCTGTCAGGGTAGTACTCTTGTTTTATTTTTACAATCCGCTCTGCAGCTTCGCTAATGGAAAGGTACTTTCCCATCCCGTATCCTGCAATTATTGCTGCAGCCAGGCATCCTGCCTCGCCCACCTTCAAAGAACGGATAGTTTTTCCGGTAATGTCCGCCTTTAACTGAAGCCAGAAATCTGACTTGGAGCCCCCTCCGCTTGCATTTAATGAGTCAATTTTTACGCCATTTTTTTCAAGAGTATCAATATTTAGTTTAAGCTCAAAAGTGATTCCCTCCATAATCCCCCTTAAAATATCTTCCTTTTTTGTGCCAATAGTAAGGCCCATAATGATTCCTTTGGCAAAAGGATCATTTATCGGGGTCTGCGCCCCTTCAAAATAGGGATATACCAACAGAGGATTTTTTGACATGGAAGCTTTTTCATCAAATAATTTATAGATATCGATATTTCTGCCTTCTGCTTCACGCTTTTCCTCGTATGCAATATTGTCCCTAAACCATTTAAGAAGGGAGCCGCCGCCGAAATTAATAGCCATACAGATATAAGAATCATTCAGGACATGGTTGGAAAAGGGATAATTACTTTTTAACATAGCTTCTGAAGTGATGGGGTTATCAACAATTACCTGCATGCATTCCACTGTGCCGATTCCAATTGCAGCCGTTCCTTCTTTTATTACACCGGAACCTAGTGCAGCGCAAATCTGGTCAAATCCTCCCAAAACGCCATATACTTTATTTTTAAAACCCAGGTCTTCTGCAATCGTATCCGGAAGAGCCCCCAACAACTTTCCTGAAGGCATGCACTCAGGGAAAAGCTCTTCAGGAATATCCAGGACACTTAAAATCTCCCCGGACCATTTCTTATTTATTATGTCGAAGGCCAGGGTCCTTGAGCAGACCGAATAATCAGATACACAATCCAGCCCAAAATTTTTGAGAATATAAGAATCCCAGGAAGCAAATTTATGGGTCCTGCCATAAATCCCGGGTTGCGAGTTTTTTAACCACAATAGCCTGTTTAAGGCATACATATTTGAAGGCGGTAATCCTGTAATATCATAAAGATGCCTGATGCCGATTTTTTTATTTACAAAGGCGTTTTCTTTTAAGCCTCTGCTGTCAAGAGAACAGATCATGTTGCAAAGCGCTTTTCCGTTTTTATCTATTGGCAATGCTTCGTCACCTGGTACCGAAATGCTGAAAGCTTCAACAGGATTCTTTGCAGTGCCGAAAGAGAAGTTTACATTTCTAATAACATCCTTTACAGACTCCAGTACCTTTTCGGGGTCATATTCCACAAAACCGCCGCCTGAAATTATAAGGCCGTACTCTTTATATGCAGAAGCAACTATATCCCCGTTTAAATTGAAAGCTATTGCCTTACAGCCGGTAGTTCCAATGTCTATGCCAAGCAGACTCATGCGATTCTCCTAAAAGGTGTTAAAAGTGGTTTGCCTTGTCAATATAATAATTTTTCCAATCCTTAATCTCTTTATCGCTGTCTGTCCTGAATACTTTTATTCCGGCTGAGTGGCATGCATATGTTATTTCAGTTGTAAAGTCCCCTGGTATCCCAATGAGGTGATTTGCGCCCAAAGCGTCAACCAGCAAATCCCTGTCAACATTAAACTTTAAAGCACTTAGCGGCCAGTTCCTGTAAAAACTTGTTTTGCTTCTAATTGTGTCTGTGATTTCCATTGTCTGCATGGTTCCAAGCAAAACCACATATTCATCTTTAATTTTTAGCAGCCTGACCATGGAAAGAATATTTTCTTTTTGGGTATCATAGCCGATTGCACCGCCTCTTCCCTCAAAATTCTGTGCGATTGTAAGTTTTGGCAAAACATCTTTTACTTTCCTTGACAGGCATGAATAATAAATAGAGGAACCTCCACAGTTACCCATAACAAGATATCCATCGCCCATGTATAAGATATCACCGAAAAGTGCTGGCGTCCCGCCAGAAATATACTTTAGCAGGCTGGAACATATCAATGCTTTTATGTCACCCTCGCATACACATGGCATCATTTCTTTTTCGCCCTCAGCATCTTCAAAATATGGCAGGAAAGACGGCATAAAACAAGCATCGGCCCCATAAATATCTGAAAGTTCCAAAACACTTGACTGATACTCCGGCGACATCTTCAAACTCATCTATTCTGTCTTTAGCTGCCAGATACAGGGCAATCTGTTTGTAAAAGATTTCCTGTGTAAGTATCTCACTGTCAAATTTGATTGCCGTATTATTATCCTTGAGCCAGTTTGCAAATTTTTTTAACCTACTTTGAGGAATTTTTTCACTGTCTCTTATAAGCATATACTGGTCCTCATTTATTACATCGCCCACCAGGAAAGATCTAAGCTTTGAATAATCATCCTGGAGATATTCCATTTTCAATGCGTATGAGCCGCCCCACAAAATCAGTGAGCCTTTTTTTAGCTTTTCAACAGCAGCCACGCCCTTTGCCCACTTTACCACTTCCTCTTTATTGACATAGACCCTTTTGTGCGTTATAAGATAAGGATTGGAAGCGTTCTGCCATAAGGATGCGCCTGCTGCAGAAATAAGCGTTACTCCTGCCCATGCGGGATTCCCATCAGAATATAGAAGGATAGGTTTATTAAATTCCCTTGCCAGGGCAACTATCAGCATGGGCTCACACCAATGCCAACACCCTATCACCAACGCTTCTACATCTTCATTTGCCATTATTTTAATACATTCCCTTGCGTGGCTTGTGCTATGGATAGAAACCCAGTCAGGATTAGGCCTCTCTATCTTTTGTGAAACATCCACGACTTCAATATTGCTGCTCTCAAGATAGGCAATCAGCTCCCTGTGAGCACAGTTTATATACTCTTCACGTTCCCGTACCAGGCCCTGCTCCCTCGGCGCATCTGTTACCGAGATTACTCCGATTTTTGGTATTGAGGATATATTCTTTTTCATGGAACTCCCTGTTTCTCTAATTAATAAATATTATCCAAAACTAATTAAGTAAACCTAAACTCAGTATAATTATGTCCTGATTTACTAAAATAACCACCAGAGATGACAGTGCGACTATATTTTTTAAGGCTGATATTCTGTCCATCGCGTACATCTTAAGTCAGATAATAGTCATTTTTGTTAATTTAAAAATGGCGCTTTTTTATTTTTTAAAAGAGTCTTCAAAATCTTTAATCACT
>CAYNMO010000146.1:0-3063 GCA_964398155.1 uncultured Actinomycetota bacterium
CAATAATTGTAACATCATTTTCAATAATATAGTTATCATTTTTTTTCAATTTTGAAGCGTTCCTATTTTTTTCTAAAACAAATATGCTTTATATACTTTTTCTCCGAAAAGAACAGTTAGCAAATAATATAAATGTTCGGGGCTGTTATCTTGTATTTGCCTGAGTTCTGCTTCAAAACTATTTAATAAATTAAACTGACTCACTCCATACTATCTCATGATTTAAATATTTATGCTCTTTTTAAATGAGCCTCTGAATAAAATTTAAATAATTCCTCTGTGGCAAGAGAAATTTTGGTGACTGAAAAAAGTTTTCCCTGGGGATAAATGTAATACGTATCCTCCAGTGTGGACAAGTCAATGCAGTCTTCTCCGCCCAGATAATCATACTCTACATGGCATGAATACATGGAAAGTGGCTCCTTGTGAAGCGTAAAAGACTCTCCGCCAAAATTTCCTTCCAGACAAAATCCGTTCATATTGTGTGACAGTTTTGCCGGCCCCAATCTTATATATCCTTTGGCGTTGGGAAGAGAATCAACCAGTACGTCATCAGAAAATTCATAAGTCTTTTCTTTGATCTGTCTGCGAACCTGTGCACGTTCGAATTCATACCAGTCGGGTATATGCGTAAATTCCGTAATGCCGCTTACCGCTTTTAATTCTCCAAGTTCAGACATTATCCACTCTTTGCCGCAGTGCATGCACCAAATTCTATTTTTGTCAGAATCCATATGAAACTCTGTCATGCAGGCGGGGCATTGATACAAAACCTTATGCAGGCCTTTTGCATTATTTTTATATTTTATAATCACATTATTTTCTTTTTGCCAGGCATATTCATCATATATAAGAGCATTGTTGATGCGGTCATTTATTTGTTCATTTGTAAGAGTTTTTATCTGACTCTGGGTGATAATCTGTGTCAGTTGGGCCTCTGTTCGATTGCCCCGTTCTTCCAAATTCCAGCAGGGAGAATTGAGGTAATTTCCGTGCATATTAAGCACCACAACTGGAACATTTAAAAACTTCACCAGCTTGCCAAGCGATGGAGGCAGTATGGCAGTGGTTCCGACAAGAGAATACCTGGCCTCCGGATGTAAAACTATAATATCCTTATTAATATTGACCACCTGGTTTATATGTCTTATCAGACCGATATCATTTGTGAACTTGCGTTTGCAAATACACCCAACTTTTCTAAGAAGCTCTTCCCTGCCAATAAAGCCATCAATAGCTACCACATAGTTGGCCTTGTGAGGGAAAATTGCTGCTGTCAGAACCTTAAAATCCATGAAAGATGTATGATTGGACAGCAGAATATAAGGAGGTCTGAGGCCTTTCATGTTCACTTTGTAAACCTTTAGCTGATGCTTCCAGACTGTAGGAAAACTAAGGAGCCAGGTAACAGGTCTTAGATAATTTTTTTGTCTCTGCGGCTTTTTGGCCATGTCAAATCTTTGAAATTTATCTGTTTTTTCCATAAATACTTATACCTCTGAAATAAATAATTTTTTTAATGTTTCCGCATTTTGGGGATATTAGTAAATCAATGCCATATGCCTTCTTTATTAACCCTGACCAGGATTAATTTAATAATTTATTATGCTCGAAATCTTCAATAAAAGCCATCGGAAATTGCAGGCATGACTACCTTAATTGTAAATATTTGAAAAATTGGGGAAAGCTCATAATTGATCTTTATAAATACTCTTTGATGATTAAGTATTTGCCTGTTTGGGATCATTTTTATATATTTTACCCTGTTATAGCTCATTATTAATTCTCAGACACCTTCCAGCGTTAAAATGTAATAACTTTATCTGCCCATTCAACCATCTCAACACAGTCGATCATTGTGGAAATCGGACAAACATCTGTTCCGATCATGCTTCTGGATTTTAAGCAGGTTCCACAGGCCAGAATAGCTCCGCCGGCTTCATGAAATGCTGATATCTGTGCCTCAACATTGAAGTGTTCATGTGTGAGGTTCTCAATTTCTACAGCTTCACCCATGAGAAATACCTTTACTTCGTGTCCTTTTTTCTTTGCTGTGACAGCAAATCGCATTGCATTCCAGGCTTTTTCGTATTCTTTTGTTTCGATAATTATTCCAAGTTTCATTTTTGTTTCCCCCCGTTTATATGAATAAAAATTATGTCAAAATTATAATATATATTGATCTCTCGGCTTACAAATATACCATGACGCCTGCGGGTCAACTTTAATCTCAGACACATCATAAAAGCTGTTTTTCAGCTCTGACTTGACTATTTTTATAAAATTAAAATAGTCTCCACCCTCAAGCCATTCAGCTATATCTGTTAAAACCGATCTTTTCTCATTGTAATCATGAATAATAATTAAACGTTTTGTAATCCTGCTCATCTCTTTATACATAATTTTTCTTTCCTCTGGTTTTAATCCGTGAGCCACATAGGATGTGAAAGAAACATCAAAGCTTTTATCTCCGAAGGGCAGCCTGTCAAGAACGTTTGCATGCACAAACTCTATCGCTTTATTTTCTTGTTTCTTTGCAGCAATATGAAGCATTTTTTGAGAATTGTCTGTTCCTGTAACAACAAATCCTCTTTGATGAAGCACAGAGCAGAGGGCCCCGGTGCCACAGCCAATGTCAATGATATTGCTGTAGATGGAAAAATCCAATTCATTTTGTACTCCATCGAGAACTTCATTAAAATGTCTTTTTTGATAACCATAAAATAAACCATATGCAGGGGCTATCAAATCAAATATTTTCATCTTTTTCCTTCCAGCTTTCTAAAGTTTCATTTTGTGATTTGTATGGTTTTATAGTTGTAGTTTTGTATTGTTTTAATTTTGTGTTTTGTATTGTTTTAATGTTTTTGTTTGCATGGTTTTATTAAATTTGCTGCCTAATTCCTCAACGCCGTCTTTTTTAGACTTTTAGCACTTTAGTCAAACTCAGGCAAATTTATTTTCCCTGTTTTATGTCCTTACCCCTACCAGTCCATAAAATATATCGGTAAGTTTTATTGTATCACTTACTTTAATGCCAAGAGACTTTAAAATTGCCCCGGT
>CAYNMO010000146.1:3073-6388 GCA_964398155.1 uncultured Actinomycetota bacterium
CGGTCTCTTCTTTGCCGATTCGGTGTTCTATTGGCGGTCCCATCTCCATTTTTGCTTTTTCCCATTCAATAATAGCTATTTTACCTTCCGGTTTTAATATCCGCTTTACCTCCGCAATAAATTGCACTTTATCTTCAATCTCATGAAGCACATTTATTATGAGTGCAAAAGTTACTGATTCCTTGGGAAGCTTCAAATCATATTCACTCGTTTTGATAATGGAGATATTTGAAATATTTTCGGCTGACATACGCTTTTTAACTTCATCAAGCATTTTATCTGATGTATCCAGCGCAAAAACTATATTTTCGCTGCTTACTATTCCTGCAGCAGGAATAGTGAAATACCCAATACCGCAGCCAATATCAGCAGCAATATCCGTTGAAATCAGACCCAGTTTTTCGAGAGTAGAGCGGGGAGGAAGGTTTTGCCTTCTCCACTCATTATCAAGTTTGTTTATATTTATCGGATCAAATTTATGTGTCATGCGTTTCTTTCACCTTCATCTCTTTTTATTATTTCTATTCTTTATTGTATATGATTATTATGTCACGGGGACGTATAGTTTGCCATATTATGTCACGGGGACGTATAGTTTGCCATGGCGAGAAGCAGTGCGGAAACCGACAAATCAAAATAATAAGAATATATTTTCTTTTTGACAGAGGTTTTCGTATTGAGAATCTTATATGGGAGGCGAGATTATACACGTATCCTGTTTACTGATTTATCTATGGATGAATAAGTCTGTTAATTATTTAATTTTTTATTCCCCCGGGTATCCTGTGATTTTTCACCATCATTGTATCTGCTCCTAATTCTTGGCTAGAAATCCAATTATATGTATCACTGAAATGATGGTTTTTAAAACCTTGACTATTTACTAACTTAACTCTATTATGTTAGTTAATTTATAAACTATTAAAGAAAAGGTTAGTATTATGGATAATTCTGAAATGTTTTGGAGCGCTGATTTTAAAGAGCTTAAAAAGGGTTATGCAGAGGAGGAGGAAAAATTTATCTGCCTTTTGTGTGGTAAGGAGATTTCCAAGGGCATTGTGTATCCTGAAGATGAGATTCTTTATGAGCCGGAAAAATATATGCAGGTGCATATTGCAAAGTCACACATTTCTGTATTTGATTATCTGATAAATATGGATAAAAAATTCACAGGGCTTACTGAGCATCAGACAAAACTTATCAAACTGTTTTACAGTGGAAAGTCTGACAGCCAGATTCAGAAAGAAATGGATATTTCCGGCTCCTCTACCATTCGCAATCACAGATTTGTATTAAAGGAAAAAGAACGCCAGTCAAAAATATTTATTGCGCTTATGGATCTTTTAAAAGAAAAAGATAAAAATGCCCCTTCCTTCGTGGAAGTTCCCAAAACTGCAAAAATGCTGGATGAAAGATACAACGTTACTGTCGAAGAAAAAGAAAATATTTTAAAAAAATATTTTCCTGATGGAAGAGACGGCTTTTTAAAAACCTTCGTTCTTAAAGAAAAACAGAAATTTGTTGTTCTCGGGGAGATTATTAAAAGATTTGAAGCACAAAAGATTTACACCGAAAAGGAAGTTAACGAGATAATAAAAACCGCATATTTCGATTATGTTACAGTCAGAAGGTTTCTGATCGAATACGGCTTTTTAGACAGGAAGCCCAACGGCAGCGAATACTGGCTGAAATAAAAACAGCCAATTCCGCAATCTTTGATCAGCCGAACTTTAAAGTACGTCAAGCAATGCGTCTCCCTGACATGGCAATTCCGCATCATCTTAAAAATCGAACTTTAGATTATGTCAAACTATACGTTCCCTTGGCATGGCTTTCGTTCCCTTGGCATGGCTTTTTTGGACAGGCAAACTAACGGAAGATAGTCCCGGCTGAAATAATAATATAAAAGTTTTTAAGACTTAATAAAAAATAATAACGACAAATTATGGATCTCTTCTGGGAACAGCATAAAAGCTTACATCTATAAAAACTTTTCCAATTTGTCTTAAAAAAAATCAGGCCCCGGATCACCAGAGCCTGATTATAAATACCTGCTTCTTTAAAATATTTTATTAAAGAATGAATAAAATTAATATATGTCAGTTTATACATCCCAATGACATTGAAACAAAAACGGGCAACTTAACACCTTTTGGTCAACCAAACTTTAAAGTATGTTAAACTATGCGTCCCCTGACATGATCTTATTCAAGTGCAAATCCGCAGTAAGGGCAGAAAAGAAAATCTTCCTTAAGAACGGGAGCGCCGCATTTAATGCATTCGAGTTTTTGCTGTTTTTTTATTATCAGGGATTCGTCAAATTTAACAACTTTATCAGCACCGATCTCACTTTCGGTGATTTCAAATACTTTCTGCAGCTGGTTTAAAATTGCTGTTTCATACTGATCAAAGATACCGTCTTCCTTGAAGCTTTCATGCAGTTTCAGATAAAGAGCTATGATATCTTCCTTGGCAAATTTGTTTAGTGTCTCAATTTCAGTATCTGAAATCTCTTTAAATACAAGCAGGTTTGCTTCTATGGAGCTGAATTTTTTATCAAGTATTGCGTCGCATTTAGGACAATACTGGGAATCCGAGCTCTGCGGAATATCTTTTCCGCACTCTGCACATTTTTCTATAATTTTATCTTCTGCCATTTTATCTCCAAACTTTAGTTTAAAACTTTGATAATAAATATATAATTACAGGTTTTGCAAACTACGGCACGCAATCACATCAGAGGACTATATATTTTGTTTACTAATAATAATAAAAATAAGCAAATTATGAAAGAAAATCTTTAAGTGCGGTTTTCATATCCTTTATTTCTGAAATATCTTTGTCTTTTGGTATTTCATCCCACAATATCTCAACTGTCCATGAAGCACTTAACCCTACAACTGTCGGGCACATATTTTCATGTGCTCCCATTCTGTTAAACTCTGCAAGTTCACTTTTATTTAAACCAAGATTTTCTTTATCCATAAGCTCAAAGGTTCTGCCAAAAATTTTTTTATGTATTTCTCTGCATGTTATGGTCTGATATTTCTCATCAAATTTTTTGTAGAGTTTTTGTCCAAGAATTGAAGCTTTTATGCTGTTTCTGCCTTCCTCCCATAACTCATAGGGTCTGCCAAAATAATAACCAAATACAACGAGTGCCCCATTAAATGCACCGCATGAACCATATGTTGTATCTGCTCCCCCTCCTTCAAAAGCAGAAAGACACTTAAAAATAAGCTGATTTCTTATTCCTAGAACTGATGAAACTGCATGAAATACTTCCTGCGCACAGTTATATCTTTTTGCTTCGCC
>CAYNMO010000147.1:0-1427 GCA_964398155.1 uncultured Actinomycetota bacterium
TATTTTTGCCAGGGCGGCATCTTCGGGATCTGCTGCAGATAATTTTAAATCCTCCTGATATCTGACAAAAACAAAAGCAAGTGAAGCTGTGATAACAATAAATAGCAGGATAATTAAAATTATTTTAAGAGTTTTCATGCTTCTTTCCTTAAATTATTATAGTGTTGTAATATACTGATTTAATATTAATAATTAGTAATTAATAATAAAAAAAATTGCCTTCTGGTTTTTCTCTAGCAATACCTTATTATTCTTTTTCCTCGATCTGCATGGTACTCTCTCCAATAACGCTCATCTGGCTCCCACCTGGAAGTGAAACTATATTACTAAAAAAAACCGGTACATAATATGTGACTCTTACCGTTACTTCGTCACCTGGTTTATTTCCCGAATTACTTGTCTCTATTTCAAGTCTGCTGTCGAGATTCCATCCTGGAATTGACGCAGCGGCATATTCCAAAACAGCCTGAGACGCTCCGGACACGGTATCTTCTGACATTGTTGCTGCTTTTGCCCCCTCATAAGAAGCAGAATTAACGACTACTTTTGCGTTTATTATGAAACCAAACTGGACTATCCCTGCGAAAAGTAAAAATAATACGGGTGCTATAAGAGCGAATTCCAACAATGCACTGCCTCGATCTTTTTTTAACAGACTTTTAATGCTTTTAAGTCTTTTCATATTAGGTGTCTTCATATTTTGTGCCAGGTTCTTTTTTTATAAACTGTCTACTATTTTCTGAAAAACACCCTGGAGCTTATCTCCTAAAGCAGTAATGACAACAACACAGACTATTACAACCAGGGCAATATATAGCGCTATTTCAACAAGCGTCGAACCTTTTTCACTAAAATATATGCCTATTATTTTGTTTTTTAGTTTTTCCATTTTTTCTCCTTTTTTATAATAATTAACAAAATATTCAAATTATGCATAATGGCTATAATTAAAAAGATTTTGGCCTTTTAAATATCCTTTTCCCATATTTAGTTTCCGGTGAGTAATCCAGCTTTAAGTGCACTATTTGTTTAAATCAAGCATTAAAACAACAGTTTTATTTGCGGGAAAACAGGCACCAGAAATATGAGAAGCATTGGAATGAATATAAATATAAAAATAATAAATATAAGTGTGCTTTCCAGTTTCTCTGCTTTTATTTTTACTTTATCTTTCTGGGTATTCCTTATTTCAGCTGAAAAATTTTTTAAAACTTCCCTTATGGGATTGCCCACTATTTCTGATTGAGAAATAATTTTGATAACCCTGTTGAATTCTTCGCAAAAAGACAGCTTGCCGATGAATTCATAGGCTTCAATTTTGCTAAATCCTTCCAACTGTTTTATTCTAAAAACCTGCAGCAGATTTCTAATCTCACCCTTATAATTTCCTGAAAAATATTTAACAGATTCATCCAGATTCAATCCTG
>CAYNMO010000147.1:1437-6337 GCA_964398155.1 uncultured Actinomycetota bacterium
AATTAAAGGATAAAACCCATGTTACAAGTAGAGTTTATTAGAGAAAACAGGGAATCTATAAAATCGGGCATTTCGATCATTACTTTATGCCTGATATTGTTTATTTTATTTCTTAATATTTCTGAAGGCAGAAGATAAAATATCAGGGCGCCAATTACGGATATTATCAATAAATTCCTGTGTAAAATTATTCCCAGAATGTTAACTAAAGCAAAAGAAATAAAACTTAAATAAAGTTTTAGGATAATGAGCTTCTCTATGCTGTCGATTTTGAAATTGAAAACCCTTATATTTTTGTAATTATCAAGGTAATACTCTGTGTCGATATCGTTAAATATTTTTTTTCTGCCTTTATTATTTAATTTTTTAACAAATCCAGAATTAAATAAAAAAGATTCGAATTCACTTTTTTTAAAATTAAGAAATATCACAAGGAAAAATACCATCGCGAGTATCGATAAAATTATTTCAATAATTTTCATACTGAGGCCACACTTTTATTTAAATTATTTATAATTTTGTTTATAAGAAAAAAACCAGCAATATAGCTAAAAAGGCTGTAGATTATTACAATCAGTCCAAATCCGCTTAAATACAGATTTATAAAATTTTTATTTAATAAAAGGACGGCAATTATTGAAAACAGAGGGATAATCATAATAAAATAAGATGTATATTTAGGCCCGGTGCTTAATATTCTTATATAGTTATTAAGTGATTTTTTTTCTCTCAGGTACTCAGTCTGATAATTTAAAAATGAAACAAGATCAGCTCCTTTTTCATTGGCGGCAATTATCCCCATCAGTATTATTTCAATCAGACTGCTTTTATTTCGGTTAATCATGTTTTTTAATGCATCTTTTAAAAGTATGCCCTTTGCGCAATCGTCGAGAATAATCTGAAGATCATTTCTTAAGGGAGAATTTGTTTTTTCAAGTGATTTTCTGATAGCCACAAGTATATTTGGGTTGCCATATAAGTTTCCCGAAAGCTCAATTAGAAATGAACACAGCTGGTTTTCTTTTTTTTGAATAATATGAGTACTTATGGAGTTTATTGCTGTGTAAATTATCAAAATTGTCGTAAAAAATATAAATACCGTTATAAAAACAGGAAGATAAAAATAAGTACATAAGAGTATTTCAGCTGAAAAAACCATAAATATCATTAAAATAAATTCCCTGAAGGAAAGAGGTAGCCCTGATTGACTGTATAAATGAAATATTATACCGGCAATGTTTTTATGTTTTCCTTTTTTTACTACGGATTCTTCATTTCTGACTAATTTGTTATAAATAAATTTTCTTTTGTTTGAATAATAAATAATCATAAAAAGGAAAAGGTATATAAGCCCGACAGAAAGAAAAATTGCAATTGTTAAAGAAATTTTAATTTGAAATCACCGCTTTCACTTAGCTCTTTATCCAAAAAAGCTATTTCCTTTATTGTTCTTTTTAAAATGTTTGAATTTTCATCCAATTCGTTTTCTAAAAAAATAATTATGTCTATTGCCCTGGCAATGATTTTTTTTATAACTTTACTGTCGAGATTTGGCTTATATTCAATAGCCAGAGTTTCCAGTCTTAAAAGAGCATCAAGAGAAGAATCCGCATGTATCGTGCTGAAACTTCCATTATGACCTGTATTTAAAGCCTGCAGCATCTGATAGGCAGCCATTGAATCTCTTACTTCGCCAACAATAATCCTGTCAGCTTTCATCCTTAAAGTCTCGAATAATAATTTATCCTGGCTTATTTCATTATCTATTTCTCTTGATTTTGGTCTGGTTGTCAGAAGCCGGATATAGGGGTGCTCTTTTAATTTTATTTCCGGAGTATCCTGGATAATATTAATAAATTCATTTTTTGAAATTAACTTTGCCAGAGTATTTAGCAGAGTAGTTTTTCCGGAACCCATTGCACCGGTAATAATAATATTTTTTTTATTTTTCACAAAATCTATAAGATTAACATAAGTTTCCTGCGTAAACATTTTTACCTTTAATAAATCTTCCAGATCAAAATCCAGACAATTAAATATTCTTATGGAAATATAAACTCTGTCAGACACAGGAGGAATGACAATCGAGCATCTGCTTCCTTCATAGAGATCTGTATTTAAGAAGGGAATCCTCTGATCTATTATCTTGTTTGAGAAAGTTTTGATTCTGTCTATTATCAGATAGACTTCGTCGATGCTGCTAAAAACCTCTCCCAGATAGTTTTTGGTGCCATTTTTAATGATTATCATTTCTTTATCCTGAATAAATATATCTGTCACGTCTTTATCCCGGAGATATTTTTCCAGTATCCCCAGCCCAAAAATATCGGATAATATTTTTTCAACAAAATCATCATCAATTATAAATTTTGTTGATGGATGTATATTTTCCAGTTCATTGTTAATTAAAATAAACAGCTTGTCCCTGAATTCTTCCTTGCTGTCAAAATCAGGATTAAATAAATAATCGCTTCGTTTGATCCTGTCTTTTATCAGGTCTGTTATTTTTTTCTCGTCATCAGTATTTAAGGCCCTGTTTTCGCTAAGTCTTTCCTGTAAACTCATTTATGACCCCGCTTGAAATTAAATTATTGATAAGCCTGCTTAATTCAATATTGAATCTGGTTTTGATAAGCTTGTTTGTATTAAAAATAATTAAATTTTTACTAAACTTTTTATCGAAAGAAATAAAACCACTGACAGGGAAATTAAGGATTTTTGCGATGTCTTTTATTTTAAATAAATCAAATATCTTTTTCTTGTTTATAACAAGCTGTAATTTATTTTTGCTTATTAAAAATTTTGAGCTCAGAATCAGGATAAGTTCCGATACTCTTGAAATACTTTCTATGGTTGCTTCAGATAAAACTATGATGACATCTGATAGTTTTAAAATGTCAACTATTGTTCCGCTTAATACGGACTGAGTATCTATAACTATTATTTCATAAGATTCGGTTATAAATTTAAACAAAGTAATGATTTGAGCTTCAGTTATGGTTTCTGCGTTAATTGGATTTGAGAAACCCTTAAGTACGTCGAGATTTTTACTGATGCTCTTTACATAATTCTTAAAGCGCTCGGGAAATTTAATTGCGATATCCAGAGAGTTATCGTTTGTTATGTCAAATAACGGACCAAAATCTCCGGGAGAGCTGTCCATCTCCAGCAGGAGGGTTTTCTTGTTTTTGGCAATTGCAAAATAATACCCAATACAGATTGAAGTTGAAGTTTTGCCTGCTCCACCTTTATTTGAGATTACGGCAAGTACTCTGCTGCTGGTTTTATTATTTTCGCCTTTTGTTAAAATAGAATTATTGTTTTCCATTGTGACTGCAAATAACTATTATCTCGGGTTATTTCCTATTATTATTTTATATTTCCCACTTGCGGAAAGCGTTGCTATATAGGGCGCTTCGCTGATATTGCATTTTAAATATAATGTAGTTAAATTACTGCCGCTATTTGAAATCAGGCTGTTATTTTTATCCTGAAAGTTTTTAATTTGCAAAACCTCAATATTTTTTATAATCAGATACCCATCAATGAGACTGACATTATTTGAAATTTCAAAGGTAGAAGTCTCGAGATAATTTTTTGTAATTTTAATTTCTTCTTTTCCGGATGATGTCTCAGAGTTGACTGTATTTACATTACTCCCAGAGATCGAATTACCTCCATTAGCAGGCAATTCAGCGTAATTAAGATTATTTTTATAAAACAAGTCCTCAAGCTCTTTGTTTTTTTCTGTTGATACAAGCATGATCATATAGTTTACTTTTAGCTCTTCAGTTATTTTTTCTTTAAGATCAATATTAATACTTATCAGTGACTCATCTTGACTTAATTTTTTTAAAAGATCTCCCTCATTTCCGACTGCTTCCTCTTTGTTTTTGATGTAACCCTCCGGAAGTGAGTTTTTAAGATAATAACCAGTAGTTATGCTGCTTTCTTTGACAATCTGCCCCTCTGAAATATCTTCCTTTAGGACTATAATGCCGGTTTTTTCGAGGTAGCTGTTTAAAAAAAGGTATGCTGCTATCCCGATAATAAGTGAGCCTAGAATTGCAAGTACAACATATTTTTTATATGAATAATTCATTTCCCCTTCTTTATTTTGTTAGAACTTCTTTTGCAATATTTGTCAAATTTTTAAAACCTTCAAAGTTATTAAAATCAAAAGACCTGAAATCAGATTTGGAAATTAAAACATCCATTTCTTTTAAAGTTGCTATGTTTTCAATATTAAAATAGTCTCTAAGGTTTTCGACACTAATTTTAAGAGGGTTGATACTGTTAAATTTATTTATTACTAAAATTTTTTCAAGTTCACCGTATATGTACTTGCTGTTTAGATTAAGAAGCCTGCCAATACTGCCATTTGTACAGTCCGAAACCATCACTAGTAAATCTGCAAGATCTGCAACGCCAAGATAAAATTCATTTATGTGATTTGGAAGATCAAATATTATTAAGTCATATTTTTTTCTTGCCATATCTGCAAGGCTGTAGATATCTTTTAAATCAATTGTTTTTGACTGCATAAATGTTGGCGGAGACTGTATTACGTCAAGGTTTCCGGAAATATTGAGTATGGACCCTAAAAATGCATCTCTGTCAAAACCTTCTGTAAATACCATCAGATTAGGAGTTTTTGGTATGTCGAGATAATATCCTATGTCACTGCCTCCTTCATTAAAATTCAAATCTATAATCAATGTCTTTAAATCCTTAAATAGCATTCCAAGAAAAATTGATATGACAGTACTTCCTACTCCGCCTTTGGCTTTTATTACAGCAATAACTTTTTGTTTTATTGTTCTGATCTGATATTCAATTTTGTGTGTTGTATTTGAGAACGCCGATTTCTCAAAATTATTTTCAGGCAGTTTTTCAATCA
>CAYNMO010000148.1:0-3575 GCA_964398155.1 uncultured Actinomycetota bacterium
AAGATTCAAGAAAATAAGAAGGAAAATGTTAGATGGAAAAATAGGTTGGTGAAGCAGCTGCAATATGCAGAGCTATATTGTGAACAAGATCTTTAAACTGCTCATTTCTTGCAACAAAATCAGTTTCGCTGTTAACCTCAAGCAGAACGCCAATTTTAGAACCTGGATGAATATAGCTTTCAACAAGTCCCTGGTTAGTAGCTCTGCTGGATTTTTTTGAAGCGGCAGCAAGCCCTCTTTCCCTTAAAATCAACTCTGCTTTACTCATATCTCCGGAAGCCTCGGAAAGAGCCTTCTTGCATTCCATCATGCCAACTCCGGATTTTTCTCTTAGTTTTTTTACCTGATCTGCTTTTATTTCTACCATTATTTTACACTCCTGTTATTTAAAATTATGCCCATGTTTCTTCAGGGGCCTGTTTATTGTCAGACAAATTATCAACTGCAGGCAATTCTGCAACTTTTTCCTTATCGCTGCTTTCCTTTGCCTTATTGTCTTTAGCTGCTGCCATACCGGAGCTGCTGTCTCTGACTGCTTTGGATATAGCGCCGCAAATTAAATTACATGCCCTAATTGCATCATCATTACCCGGAATAACATAATCTATATTATCAGGATCACAATTAGTATCAGTAATGGCAATAATTGGAATACCCAGTTTTATGGCTTCTTTGACTGCTATTTCTTCTTTATGCGGATCAATTACAAACAGAGCATCCGGCAGTCTCTTCATTTGCCTGATTCCACCCATATTGTAATTTAATTTCTGATATTCATTCTGAATACCAAGTACTTCTTTTTTTGGAAGCTTTTCAAATACTCCGTTACGCTCCATATCCTCTATTTCATCAGTTCTTTTTAGCCTTTTGGAAATAGTATCAAAATTAGTCAGCGTTCCACCAAGCCATCTGTTTTTTACATAAGGCATCATGCATTCTTTTGCATTATTTTCAATAATATCCTGTATTTGTTTTTTTGTTCCAACAAAAAGGATTACGCCACCTTCGCTTACAATATTTTTTACAAACTCATACGCTTCGCTTAAAAGCAATAGTGTCTGCTGAAGATCGATAATATAGATGCCGTTCTTCGCAGCAAAAATATATCTCTTCATTTTTGGATTCCACTTGCGGGTCTGATGGCCAAAATGAACTCCCGCTTCGAGAAGCTGTTTGATAGTTACTTCTTCCAATTTTCCTCCTAATTAAATGGTTTTTCCTCCACCGCTACAAAAATAATTACCATTATTCATAATACGGTGTGTGTATTTTTTTCTCGATGATTTTAGCATATTAAAATATTTTGGGCAAATAAATATCCAGTGCATACTTAAATATTTCCTCAGCCGGCACGAGGATGAAATTTTTCATAATCTTTTTTCAATTTTTTTAAATTTAAATGAGTATAAATCTGGGTTGTTGAGACATTCTCATGTCCAAGAAGCTCCTGGACTACCCGGATTCCGGCACCTTCCTGAAGAAGATGACTGGCAAAACTGTGCCTTAATCCATGTGGAGATATTTTTTTGTTTATCTGCGCTTTTTTTAAATATTTATCTAATAATACTCTGATAAACCTTACAGAAAGATTCCCCCCGTTTCTATTGAGAAATAAATAATTATTATTCTTATAGGTTTTATTTTTACTGTCAAATAAAAATGAATTTCTGATATTTAAATACATCTTTAATTTGTCAGATGCAGTATTGTTTAGATACACTGTCCTTGACTTTCTGCCTTTGCCAAAAACTTCTATTTCGTTATTTTCAATATCAATTTTGCTTAAAGCAATACCTGCAATTTCACTTATTCTTGCTCCTGTAGAATAAAGCAATTCAAAAACAGCTCTGTCTCTTATTTCAAAATTGCTGCCCTCACCTATTGAATCAAGTAATATTTTTACCTCTGATTCTGACAGAAAACTGTAAAATCTTTTCTCGGTCCTTGGAAGTGATATAGCTCCGCTGAGCTGTATATTAATTAAAGAATTTTTTTCGAGAAATTTAAAATAATTAATATAAGATGAAAATTTTCTCACCAGGGTCCTGCTGTTATATTGATATTTATCAAGAAATTTTAAAAAACTTCTGAAAACCAAAAGGGTTATCTCGCTGACATCACAAACATTATTTTTTATAAAAAAATCCATCATCAGCAAAAGATCATTTCTATATGCGAGAATTGTATTGGGAGTCAGATTCTTCTCATATTTTAGATATTTGTTATAAAATTCCAGGCTGTCTTCCAAATTCATCTGATTGCTTAAAATTAGGTATTTTATTAAATATTACGTAATTATAATATCATTTTGTCTTGTTTAATAAAAAATTTTAACAAAATTATTGAAACTGTTTTCCTTAACAATGTTTTTAATCTGAAAATATGAAATTATTTGTAATACTTTATTAATATTAAGACATGTTTGCAGTATTATTTCTTCAAGGCTTTTCTCTTTAAACCCAATACATTCGTAAACTTTAACATAGTCATTATCCGGCAAATATCCTGGAGTTATACTGTCTGAGTAATTCTGATTATTTTTATGTTTTTTATCGCTGGCAGTATTTAATATTTTGCCGTTAACAAAATTTTTAGAACATTCAAATTGCTTCTGGCGTATGGGGTTATTATATTTTGAGTCTTTTATGTAATTTGAAAATTCATCAAGAATATCATCAATGTTTTCTACCAGTTTTGCACCGCTTTTAATCAGATTGTGGCAGCCTTTGCTTTTATCTGAAAATATACTGCCCGGTACCGCAAATACTTCCCTGTTTTCTCTGATTGCAGATTTTGCAGTTACCACAGCACCGCTTTTTTCTCCGGCCTCAATAACAATTACTCCGATTGACATACCGCTTATTATTCTGTTTCTTGCTGGAAAATTACTTTTGAGCGGAGGAGTGCCAGGTAAAAATTCTGTAACAAGTCCGCCATTTTCTATAATTTCACTATATAATTTTTTATTTTCATAAGGATATTCAATATCGATTCCGGTACCTAAAACTCCAATGCTGCCACCGGTTTCTTTTATTGCTGCAAAATGAGCTGTTTTGTCAATTCCCAAAGCCATACCACTTATAATAGTAAAACCAATTTTTGATAATTCTTTGCTTATATACGCAGCTGCTTCATGTCCATAATCACTGCATCTCCTTGTTCCCACTACTGCAATTTTTAAATTATTCTCTGAAATATTTTTTAAACCTTTGCAGAATAATAATGGAGGAGGAAAATATATTTCTTTTAGAAGCTCGGGGTATTCTTTCTGGGAAATATTTATCATAAAAGAATTATTACTGGCCAAAGCGCCAAGACAGAGAGTGGACCTGTCAGGTGATCCTTTTGTGCAGTGGCTATCACCAAAAAGCCTTAAATTGTTTTTTTCTTTAGCAGTAAAATAATTAACAGCTTCTGTTAAATTTGCTTTAATTTTAAATATATTTATAAAATCTGATGGTTTTGTTTTAAGATCAGAAATTATTTTTAATATATTTAAACTGTTTTGCGCATCTGACATTTTTACCTTGTCTGTATTTTCCATTTCAGTATTTTACCTTGTCTGTATTTTACCT
>CAYNMO010000148.1:3675-6314 GCA_964398155.1 uncultured Actinomycetota bacterium
TTTTACCTTGTCTGTATTTTCCATTTCAGTATTTTACCTTGTCTGTATTTTACCTTGCTGTATTTTACCTTGTCTGTATTTTACCTTGTCTGTATTTTACCTTGTCTGTATTTTATAAATATTTTTTAAGAACTAAAAAATATTTTTTATAAAAATTCAAATAATATTTGATATTTTGTATTGAAATGCTTCTGTCATATGATTTTCAGATATCTCTGGCTGACTCTCAAGGTCAGCTATTGTCCTTGACACCTTTATCAGGCTTGCTATCCCTCTGGATGTTAATTGTGTTTTTTTAGAAAAATCTATAATTATTTTTTTTAAATTATTATTTTTGCCGATCCAGCTGTTTATATATGCAGGTCCGGCTTCTGAATTATATCTAATTTCCTCATTTTTATATCTTTGCTCCTGAATAAGAATGGCATTTCTAACTCTTATCCCTATGTCGTGTGAGTTTTCAATTTTTTTGTCTTCAAAAAAATGTTCTTCCTTTAATCTAGGAAGCTTTGTCTGCATGTCTATTCTGTCTATTATGGGCCCGGATAGTTTTTTCCAGTATTTTTCAACTTCCCTTACGGAGCATCTGCATTTTTCACTATCATCTCCGAAATATCCGCAAAAACACGGATTCATTGCAAGGACAAGCATGAAGCTGCATGGAAATCTGCAGGAAATATTATTTCTGTTGATGACAATGCTTTTATTTTCAAGAGGCTGCCTTAATGATTCTGAAAGCCTCATTGAAAATTCAGAAAATTCATCTAGAAATAAAACTCCTCTGTGGGCCAGGCTGACTTCTCCAGGTTTTGGATAAACCCCTCCTCCTATTAGGCCGGTCTCAGTTATTGTGTGATGTGGATTTCTAAAAGGCCTGGAACTGATGAGCTCATATCTTTTTCTTTTGATGAGACTGTGTATTTTTGTAACCTCAATGCTTTCATCAAGGTTTAAATCCGGCATTATCGTAATGGTTCTTTCCGCAAGCATCGACTTTCCTGAACCAGGAGGGCCTATCAGCAGTATATTATGCATTCCGCTTGCAGCTATTTCCAAAGCACGTCTTGCCCGCAGCTGCCCTCTTACTTCAGAAAAATCAACGCTGTATTTTTTTGGAAAATAGGTGCTGCTGTATTCTGTATTTTTAGAAATATATTTATTAATGATGTCTCTGCTTTTTAATATCTCTATACAGTTTGCAAGACTGGAACATCCAATGATAAATATATTTTTAATAAGGATTGCTTCTTTAATGTTTGCAACAGGAATGAAAAAATATTGCTTTTCCATTTCAGCAGATTTTTGCGCCATAGACAAAATCCCTCTTACTGGATCAATGGCTCCGCTAAGGGAAAGCTCCCCTATAAAAGAAGATATTTCAAAAAAATCACTTTCAATCTGTCCGCTTACTTTCAATATCGCCAGCGCAATTGGCAAATCAAATAAAGAGCCTTCTTTTCTTAAATCTGTCGGGGAGAGATTAATAATTATTTTTTTAACCGGAAATTTGAAACCTGAATTTATAATTGAAGCTTTAACTCTGTCTCTGGCTTCATTTATGGATTTGTCTGGCAGCCCGACTATTGTAAAAGACGGCATTCCGCTTGAAATATGTATTTCAACAGTTACTTTAATGGCTTCAATTCCTGTTAGCGTAAAACTATCTAATTTAAAAAACATTATTTGATTATATGCCTTTATATGCATATAGTCAAATAGATATAATATTTTCGATAACATCCAGTCATGTCTTCTGTTTATTACATAACCATATATCTGTTATCTGCTACAGCTCATAATCTGTCCCTGTTTTTAAAACACTGATATCAATAGGGCTGGTGTATTTCTCTTCAAGAACAGCTGCGCTTAGTTAGCCTTAAATAATAATGGATATTATCTGTTTATTCTGAAATCAAATATCTGTTATCTGCTCCAGTTCATAATCTGTTCCTGTTTTTAAAACACTGATATCAATAGGGCTGGTGTATTTCTCTGCAAGAACAGCTGCGCTTAGTTCGCCTGAAATAATAATGGATATTATATTAAATCTTAAATTATACTGATGATTCCTGGGTAATTTTTCATTTAATAAAAAATACTGTGCGGCTTTTTTTATTTTTTTTATTTTACTTTCAGTTACTGATTCAAAAGGGAAACCAAAATTTTTATTCTGTCTTGTTTTAACTTCTGTAAATTCAAGATCTTTGCCTGAGGTTGAAATAATATCTATTTCACCATACCTGCATGTATAATTTCTGTAGATAACTGAGCTGCCGCTGCAGACAATAAAGAAGGCTGCAATTTTTTCACCAAACTGCCCGATTAATTTGTTGTTTTTAGACATAATCTGACTTTTCCTTAATCCAGCCCTGGATTTAAAATTACAAAACTCTGCCAAAAGGCTGTTTTGCTGCTTTTTAAATTAAATCAAACCTTTAATTATTCAATAAATGCAATATAAAACAGCTTTGTACTAACATATTTATTTCAGAATTAAATAGAGAAATATTGCAAAATAAATCCCCCGCTAGGAGGTTCGGATGTTTTCCTGGACTGTTTAGGCTGCCAAACCGAGGCTTCTCCTATACTCCATTGGACTCATAGCACCCAATGATAGTTTAATCCTCTTTTCATTATAC
>CAYNMO010000149.1:0-1033 GCA_964398155.1 uncultured Actinomycetota bacterium
TTAGTGCCCAAAGGTATTATTTTAGGATCTACTGCAATTATTCCTTCATAAACTACCTTGCCTGTGGCTGTTATATTCTTTGTGCCCTGCGTGGGATCATTTGCGCTATATGCTGTTGCTACGAAGTAGTACCATTCAATGGTTTCTGTTTCTGCTTTGTTTGCTGTTTCTTTTCTGCTTACTATTACAGGTTCCTCCCCTGTCACAGTCTTTTTAACTGCGGCTTCGTTTAGCACCTTTCCTGTAATAATCATTTTAATATTGTCCAAGCACATGACATAGGACCAGACCGCGATAAAAACAACGGCTATTATTAATGTCCTGAAAAGAACATTAATAATTTTATTTTTCCTCATGCTTACCTTTCCGTTCTGTTTCACTCGAGATGCTTTCTTTTAAAAAAATCTTCGTACAAAGAATATCTCAAGCCGCCCCTGTAACCATTAAGGTGTAAACTGGTTTTAATATCTGGGCCAAATTTGTCTTTCTTTACTAATAAAAAACAGTCAGGTCTTTTATTACCCACATACAGCTGACTGCCAACTCCCAAGTCCTGCCATATTGAACAGTCAAAATACCAAAAATAAACTTTTTATTTTTTTATTTATAAAATTACTATACAAATGTATAGCTAATTAGTATAATCAAAGCATAAGGTCTGATATTTATTTAAAGCAGTCAGTTTTAAATATTGTGTTTTCTGAAGAAAAAACAAAAAATATTATGGATAAAAGGCATCTGCTGTTATTTATATAAGGCGCTAAACTGATATGTATAGTTATGTATAGTAGCATTAGTCGATACATAAATGCAAGTGGTTATTGTTATATTTTATAATTTTTATATGAGACAGCAGGGGGCAAACCTCATGAGCATATCTATGCCTGGTAAGATTATCATATTTGATATAAATTTTTATAGGATTGATGCCGTTTTAACTTTTAGTAATTGATGCAATTTTTTTTTTTAATTTAGGTGAGTTAAATAATTTGAATAGTACTTATTTATAAGTTAATTGTTATAATGTTATTAT
>CAYNMO010000149.1:1043-2269 GCA_964398155.1 uncultured Actinomycetota bacterium
ATCATATTTGATATAAATTTTTATATGGCACAAAAAATCTGTTTTTTTTGGATTTTTAAAATATGGCAGAATGGTGCTCTGAAATGGTAAAAAAAGAAACTTTAACTCAAAAACAGTCCGATGTGTTAAAAAGCATATATAATTTTATTGCTGACAACAGCTACCCCCCTTCTGTAAGAGATATTGCCTGCATACTTGGCTTTTCATCACCAAAAGCTGCCGGGGATCATCTTGCTGCTCTTGAAAAAAAAGGGTATCTGCTGAGAAATTCATCTGCAAGATCCATAAAGCTTACCGAAAAATCATTATGGTACCTTGGTGCTGCAAATCCTTCTGCAAAAAATAAGGCCGATTACCTGCCTCTTCTTGGAAGCATAGCTGCCGGAAAACCCATATTCGCCGAAGAAAACATACAGGATTATGTTTCTGTATCTGCAGAGATAATGGGAAAAACAAAAGGACAGTTTCTGCTGAAGGTCAAAGGAGACAGCATGTCCGGAGATCACATTGTTGATGGCGATACCATTATTGTAAGGATTCAGAATACTGCAGAAAACGGTGACATAGTGGCTGCTCTGGTCGGCAGTGAAGCCGTAGTTAAAAGGTTCTACAGGCACAGTGACGGAGTAATTGAGTTAAGGTCATCAAACCCTTTATATGAGCCCATTATTCCGGAAAACAACCTCATAATACAGGGCAAAGTAATAGCGGTATACAGAAATATTTTTTAATTAAAGAAACAGGAAATCAAATGTTTTGCCACCTTCACATTCACAGCGAATACAGTCTTCTTGAGTCGTCCGTAAAAATTACAAGCCTTATAGACATGGCAAAAAAATACGGTATGAAAAGTGTGGCTCTTACGGATACCGCCTCCATGCATGGCATTATTGAATTTTACCGGAAAGCTTGTGAAAACAACATAAAACCCCTGCTGGGTGCTGAGATAATGGTGGCAAAAAATGGGGTCTTGTCCTCCTTTATTCTTATTGCCAAAAATCTTAAAGGCTATGAAAATTTATGCAGCATAACAAGCAATTCAAATCTGAACAAAAATAACTGTTCCTCCCCTATAGATTTCAGCATTATAAAAGATTTTTGCACCGGCATAGTGGCAATATCAGAATTTGGAAGCAGTGAATTTTTTTGTTTTCTGCAAAAAAATAACAATGAAGAAGCTGACTTAAGATTAAGAGAATGGGTCAATGTTTTTGGAGATGATTTTT
>CAYNMO010000149.1:2279-6287 GCA_964398155.1 uncultured Actinomycetota bacterium
AACCGGATCTGATAATTCCTGCATTAGCGGCACAGACTGGGCAAAAAGAAGTTTCAAGGAAAAAATTATCGTGGAGTTTGCAGCTGTAAACAATATAAAAATTGCAGCCGGAAATAACGTCCATTACCTTTTAAAAAAAGATTATGATACATACAGGCATATGGCAAAATTAAAATTAATGAGCTCAAAAGAAAATAATTTGTTTTTTAATGCCGAAAGCAGCAATGAAAATTACTTTAAAAGCTCTGTTGAAATGGAGGATCTGTTTTCTAATTTGAGCGAAGCACTAAAAAATACGGAAGAAATATCTGACAAGTGCAGCCTTGTGCTTGAGCTTGGTAAAAACAGACTTCCTTATTTTAAAATCCCTGCCGGCCATACACAGGAAAGCTATTTGCGAAAGCTCTGCTACGATAAAATATCGTTCAGGTATGGAGAAAAAGCTGGCAGCGGCATATATAAACGACTTGAATATGAGCTTTCAATAATAGAAAAAACAGGGTTTTGCGGTTATTTTTTAATAGTAGCCGATATCGCAGGGTTTGCTTTTGAAAATAAAATTCCCACTTGCGGCAAAGGCTCGTCGGCCGGGAGTATAGTAACATATCTGCTGGGAATATCAAATGTTGATCCTGAAGCTCAAAACCTGTGCTTTGAGAGATTTTTAAACGATGAACGAAAAAAGCTTCCTGATATTGATATTGATATGTCGGGCAAAGGAAGACGCAGAGTTGCAGATTATCTTTCTCTAAAATACGGAAAATACAATGTTTTAAGAGTGCCTGTTTTTACGACATTTAAAACAAGAGCATCCATGAGGGAAGCCGGGAGAATTTTAAGCCTGGGCAAAGAAGAGATGGATGATATTATAAAATCAATGCCGAAAAGAAGCGTCGGTCCTGAGATAAACAGGAAAGAAATAATCGATAATGATAATGTGCGCAGCATATCGGACGATTTAAAAGGATATATAAGGCACATTGCAATGCACCCCTGTGCATTTATTGTCCTCGGAGAGGGTATGTCAAAAAATATTCCTCTTATGAAATCTGAGACTGGTGAAATTATGAGCCAGTACGGTAAAGATGATATTGAGGCTCTGGGTTTTTTGAAAATAGATATTATTAATTCCCTGACTCTGGATCATATTGACGAAGTTATGGAAATATTAAAAAAAACAAGAAATATAAATCTTGATTTTGTAAATATTTGTTACGACGACAAGGCTGTTTATGAAATACTGTCAAATGGAGATACTCTCGGTACTTTTCAACTTGAGAGTATGGGTATACGCTCTTTAATGAAAAAATTAAAGCCGGCAAAGCTGGAAGATATAACACTGCTAATATCTCTTTACCGTCCAGGTCCGCAGCAGTCCGGAATGGTTGACATCTTTATAGAAAGAAAATTTCAAAGATGCGGAGTTGATTTTTTTCATGAAGACTTAAGGGAAATTCTTGAAGAAACATATGGTGTTATGCTTTATCAGGAACAGGTTATGAGAGTAGCAGTAAAAATTGCCGGATACTCCTTTGGTGAAGCTGACAGGCTAAGAAAAACATCTTTTAATCTGCCTGATTTCAATTTGGAGAATGAAAAATCAAAGTTTGTAAAAGGAGCTTTAAATAATGGTTACAATAAGGATATTGCAGAAAAATTATTCGGCCTCATTTCAAAATTTGCCGGTTATGGTTTTGTAAAGGCTCATGCTGCGGCTTACGCAGAGATAGGATATAAAACCTGTTTTTTAAAAATACACTATCCTGCTGAGCTTTTATCGGTAATTCTTACAAATAATTCCGGCTACTATTGCAGAAGCTCTTACATAGAAGAAGCAAGGAGGCTTGGCATAAAAATCATACTGCCGGACATAAACATCAGCGGTATAAAATTTTTAACTGAAGACCAGGGCAAATCAATCAGAGTTTCTCTTGTCAGTATAAGAGATCTGGGAACCGAAGGTGCGCAAAACATAATAAAGGAAAGAACAGAAAACGGTTTATTTAAAAATTTTGGCGATTTTTTTGAAAGGACAGTAAGGCCTAAAAAAATATCGGTAAAAGCAGCTGAAAACCTTATTAAAGTCGGAGCCTTTGATTTTTGCGGCTCAAAAAGAAAATATCTATTACTTGTCCTTGACTATCTTTTAAATATAAGACCAAAAAAACAGCTGCCTATTTCAGACACGGGAAATCTAAAAAAAGGCGGAGAAAAAGAGCAGCAGAATAATATTCTAAGCTTTGGCGATTTAAAAACAGAAGCAGGGAAAGACAGCACAAATCTTATTAGCAATGATTTTTATTATCTGGATGATTTTTTCCCGGAAATGACAAATTCCATGCAGGACTACAGTTTTGAGGATAAACTTGAAATTGAGAATTACATACTTGAATTTTGTGCAAGCGCAAATCCGCTTGAATATTTTAAAAATGAGCTTGCAGGTTTTAATATAATAAAAAGCAGCAGCTTTAAATTGGAAGTCAGTGAAAAAATTCCGCACAGGAATAAAATTTTTACATCAGGCATTATATTAATCAGAAGAATGGAAAAAACAAAAACAGGGAAAGAGATAATTTTTTTGACTCTCGAGGATAGCGGAGGAATGTATGAAGCTGCTGTTTTTACAAAACAGTGTCTAAAAAATATAGAAAGAATTTTGCCGGGGAACCCTGTTCTGATAGCTGGAAACCTTTCTTATAAGAATGGCGACATTACTGTAGTGGCCCAAAAGATCATGAGTCTTGGGACTTTAAAAAAAATTAAAAGCAGGAAAATCAAAGAATATGATAAATCAATGATTCTTGCGGGAGCGGCTCCATTATGGAAAAGACAAGAAAAATAGTACATGTGGATATGGATGCTTTCTTTGCGCAGATAGAACAAAGAGACAATTCCAAATATAAAAACAAGCCTTTGATAGTAGGCGGCCCCGTTAACAGAGGTGTTGTATCTACGGCATCTTATGAGGCAAGAAAATACGGCATTCATTCAGGCATGCCTCTTTATAAAGCAAAAAAGCTTTGTCCTGAGGCAATTTGCGTGCCGGTAGACATGGAAAAATATCTTGGTGAATCAAGAAGTATAAGAGAAATATTTTACAGGTTTACTCCCCTAGTGGAGCCAGTTGGATGTGACGAAGCTTTTCTTGATGTCACGGGGTGTGAAAAGCTTTTTGGCGAAGCCATTGAAATAGCGCGCAAGATAAAAGGCGCGATTTATGAAAAAACAAATCTGACATCATCTGCAGGCATAGGGCCAAACAAGTTTTTTGCCAAACTTGCTTCAAATCTTGGCAAGCCTAACGGCCTTACCGTTCTTGATAATACACCTGATATTATAGAAAAAATAAGACTGCTGCCGGTTTCAAGCATATGGGGAGTAGGAAGGGTAACAGAAGAAAGCCTTGCCAAAATGGGCATAAAAACCATAGGAGAAATTGCTGACACTCCGCTTGAAATTTTGAGGCTTAAATTTAAAGAAATGGGAGAATTTATGCATAACATGGCCAGCGGGGTAGACAATCGGGAAGTAGTTCCTTATGGCGAACCAAAATCAGTTGGCAGAGAAACAACACTTGGTGAAGATACTTCGGAAACAGGCAAAATAAAGTCAGTTCTTTTAAATCTTTCACAAAAAATATCTTTAAACCTTGCCAGAGAAGGATACAAAGGTAAAACCATAACCTTAAAAATACGATATTCTGATTTTAAGGGCGGAACAGCCAGAATTACACTGGATAAATACACAGACAGCATGTTTGAAATATTTAAAACTTCTTTTCTGCTGCTTGAAAAATTTGACCTTCTTAGAAACAAAATAAGAATGATAGGCGTTTCTGTTTCTAATCTTAAATCATACTCTCTTATTAAAAACACTCTTTTTGATCAGAAAGATAAAGGCGAAGACTTGTCAAGAGCAGTAGCAGAAATAAACAGCAGATTCGGAGAAAATAAAGCCTGTATTGCAAAAAAAAAAAATAAATTTAATCAGTCCTGAACGTGAATGCCT
>CAYNMO010000150.1:0-4029 GCA_964398155.1 uncultured Actinomycetota bacterium
ATACTGAAATAAAAAATGGCTGTTTTTCCCATTTGAAATCAGATATGTTAATATTTTTAAATAAAATACTTATAATTTATTTAAACTCATGATATTAGAAGAACTGGTTAAAATTCTCGATAAAGAATTTAACAAAGACTATTGTCTGGATTGGGATAATTCCGGTCTCTTAATAGGTGACTTAAAAACGGAAATAAAAAAACTGATAATTAGCCTGGATGCAAATGACTCAGTTACAAGTGAAGCGCTAAAATTAAAAGCTGATCTTATTTTCTCTCATCATCCTCTGATATTAAATCCAATTAAAAATATTACATCAGGCAATCCGCAGGGCAGGACTATTTTAAAAGCTGTTCAAAACAAAATTGCAGTATACTGTGCTCACACAAATTATGACATTATGGAAGGCGGCTTAAACGATTATATTGCTTCTCTGCTGGATTTGGAAAACATATCATGTATTATTCCAAATCAGCCAGAATGGTTTAAGTTTGCTGTTTACGCTCCTGCCGGCTATGAAGGAAAAATAAGAAATGCAATATGTAATTCCGGTGGAGGAAACTGGAAGGATTATTCATGCGCAACTTTTAAAACAAAAGGAACCGGAACTTTTAAACCTGGAAGCAATTCAAAACCATTTACAGGAGAAAAAGGGGAACTGGTATTTGCCGATGAGGTTAAAATTGAATGCATAATCAAAGCACAGGAATTAGAATTTTTACTTGCAAATGTTTTGGCAGCACACCCTTATGAAGAGCCAGCTTATGATATAATGCCCATGAAGAATATTTTGGCTGAAGGTGGATTAGGCCGGGTTGGAAGCATTAACAAATCCTTAAAACCAGAGGAGTTTCTTCAATTTGTCAGAGAAAAATTAAATATCACTAACTTTAAATATGTTTTCGCAAAGAACTCTTCTATTATAGAGAAGGAAATAAAAAATATCGCAGTTATAAATGGCAGCATTAATTCAATGGTACCAGAGATATGCAATATTAATATCGACTGCCTGATTTGTGGAGAAATAAATTATCATAATGCACAGCTTGTATCTGAAAACAATACTATGGTTATCGAGCTTGGCCACGCAGAATCGGAATTGTTTGCAATAGAAGATTTATTTTCAAAACTAAGCCGCCTAAACGATAGTCTGTGCTTGGGGATGGAGATAATAAAAAGTAATAATAATGACATATTATGGAGGTATATAATTGGAAAACAGTAATTTTGATCTCCTGAATTTATATAAACTGCAATTATCTGACAGCAGAATATCTTTTCTTGAAAGAGAAATTGAAAAACTAAAAGCAAGCGAAGAATTAAAGACCAGAGAAGATGAATTAAAAGAATGTGAAGAAAAATATGATGACTTGATAAAGCAATTTAACGCACTTGACAAGGAAAGAAAAAAGCTGGACGACGAATTAAGCTTAAAGAATGAAAAAATAAAGAAAAATGAGCAGAAATTATCCAGCGGAGTCCTGACAAGCTCAAAAGAAATAATGAACTATCAGGAAGAAATTATAAGCATTCATAAATTAAACGAAAGCCTGGAAGAAAGCATTATTGAAATTATGATCAAAATTGATGACATTAATGAATTAATAAGGCTTGAAAAAGAAAAAAAAGAAAAAATAAGTCTCCACATTGACAAGCTTAAAGAGGAAATAAGCAGCAATGTCGCCTCAGTTGAAGATAAACTCAAATCCTATCATTTAAAAAAAGAAAATATAACAGAATTAATACCGTCGGATCTATTCTCAAAATATGTTGAAGTCAAAGGTAAAAGAGGCGGAGTTGCTGTCGGTATTTTAAAGGAGAGACTCTGCATGGCCTGCAATATGGAAATGTCTGCGGGTGAAGCAGGGAAAATGGGCAGTCAGGACGAGATATACAGATGTCCGACCTGCAAAAGAATGATAATTAAATACAGGAAAGAAGTAGATCTGATAAATGAAGAATTTAGCATATAGCGCAGTAGAGATTTATACTGATGGAGGGTCTAGAGGCAATCCAGGCCAGTCAGCAATAGGGTTTTTAATTTATGGCCCGGAAAAAGAAATTCTTGAGCAATTTTATGAATGTATTGGAATAAGAACAAATAATTACGCAGAATACTATGCAATAATTAAGGCTTTGGATGCCGCCAAAAAGTATGGCTGCGAAGAAGCTGTTATTTATACTGACAGCAGTCTGGCCTATAATCAGATTAGTGGTTTCTGGAAGATCAAAGACGAAGAAATAAAAAAAATGGTTATTCAGATAAAGAAGGAAATTTTAAATTTTAAAATATTTAAAATTTTTCATATTCCGCGAGAGAAAAATAAGGAAGCTGACAGACTGGTTAATATTGCGCTGAATCTCAATGAATTAAATTAGCAAAACACTCTGGATAAGACAGGAAAGTTGCTTTTAAAATTATTTTGTATATTATTTTACTGGACAGTAAAAGTCAGCCGGGCAGTCGCAGGAATCATTAGTTTGCTTCCTGAGGAAAGTCCAGGCTCCAGAGGGCAGGATGCCGGGTAACTCCCGGGGGGATTTTTCTTAAGAATTATCCAACTGACAGTGCAACAGAAATAATACCGCCGGTATAAGTTTTAATAAATTTATTTTTATTAACAAAACCGGTAAGGGTGAAATGGCGAGTTAAGAGCTCACCGGCAGTTTGGCAACAAACTGGTCAGGTAAACCACATCCGGAGCAAGATCAAATAGGGAAGATATGGAGCTGCCCGCTCTTCTTCCGGGTTGATTGCTTGAGACAGGTAGTAATATCTGTCCAAGATAGATGGCTGCCGCTGATGCTTTTGCATCAGGCACAGAACCCGGCTTACAGGCTGGCTTTACTGTCCTTTAATTCCATCTTTATTTATTGCATAATTAAACATGTTAGTTTTGCAAAACAAATCACTTATTCCTCCCTTACAATTTTAAATAATAAAATAGTATTATTTAAATAATTACTGATAAGTATTATTATATTCATTTGCACTTATCGGGAATTGGAGAAAAAATGATACATGAAGTTACGGGAAAGCAGCAGAATACCAAGATGTGTTTTGTTTGTGGAGTAAAAAACTCTTTAGGACTTAATGCTTCTTTTTATGAGGTGGACTCAGGCGAACTTGTTGCTGTTGTTAATCCAGCCCCTGAACATCAGGGTTACCCCGGGAGGCTTCATGGCGGCATTGCAGCCGCAATTCTGGATGAAACCATAGGACGTACCATTACCATGGGAAAGGAAAGTGAAGTCTGGGGAGTTACACTGGAATTAAACATAAAGTATTTAAAGCCCATTCCAATAAATGAAGAAATTAAAGTTGTTGCCAAACTCATCGAAGACAAAAGGATATTCAGGGGCACAGGAAAGATAATTCTTGCAAACGGTGAAATTGCCGCAGAAGCTGAAGGTAAATATTTAAGACTGCCAATAGAAAAAATTGCGGATTTTGACAGACAGGAAAATGAGTGGGAAGTTATAAGCTCTTTGTCAGATCCTCATACAATCGAATTTTAAAAGGAGATAAATGAATAAATCAAAAGTAAAATTTGCATCCATGGAATTTGACAGGATAGATCCTGCCACAACTCTGCCTGCTAAATTTGAAAGACTTCTTGCGCAGGCTTCGTTAGAAAAAATGGTAAAAGGTAAAATTGTGGCCCTAAAAATGCACCTTGGAAGGGGACTGGGGTATACTACCATTCACCCCCTTTTTGTAAGAATACTGATTAAAAAAATAAGGGAGGCAGGAGGAGAGCTTTTTATTACAGACATTCTGCTCCCTCATATGAAAGATTTTGGAGGAATTACAGCCAAAGACAGGTATTCGGAAGACATTCTTGATGCCCCCATATATCCGGCTGCTGGTGTTTTTGACAAATATTATTATTCTAAAAAAGTAAATTTTAAGTCTTTAGATGAAATACAGGTTTCGGGCCATCTGCATGACGCAGAAATTTTAATTAATTTATCTCACTTTAAGGGTCACGGAATGAGTAGTTTTGGGGGAGCAATAAAAAATCTTGC
>CAYNMO010000150.1:4039-6229 GCA_964398155.1 uncultured Actinomycetota bacterium
AATGGGCTGCGTTACTTCAAAAACCAGGCAGGACATTCATGCACTGCATTCAGCAGGCAGCGGAATATTGTGGAATGAAAAACTTTGCACCAAGTGCAACAAATGTATTGAAGAATGTCGATATAGAGCAAATAAATTCAATAAAAGCGGCAAATATGAAGTTTTTATTCATGACTGTACTTATTGCCAGCATTGCGTTGAAATTTGCCCTGAAGGCGCTTTGTCATTGGAAGCAAGAAATTATCTTGATTTTCAGGAAGGTCTGGCAATTGCAACAGAAGAGGTTTTAAAAACATTTTCTCCTGAAAATGTTTTTCATATAAATGTTTTGATGAATATTACTTTAATGTGTGACTGCTGGGGCATGTCGACCCAGTCATTAGTACCCGATATTGGAATTCTGGCCTCGGATGATATTGTTGCTATTGAAAAAGCATCTCTTGATTTAATAAAAGCTGACAGTGTTCTGCCTAATTCACTTCCCAAAGGCAAAACACTTGTAGAAGGAAATCATCTGTTTGAGAAAGTATGGGGCAAAGATCCATATGAGCAGGTAGAAGCCGTCTTTAAAAAAGGTTTGGGCAATATGGATTATGAAATTGAAAGTATTGATTAAAAAGAAGAATTATTCTTAATTTTCAGAGACACTAAAGTTTTTTGTGTAAAATCCTAATTTATATAAAAAGCCTAAGGGGAAATTTAAATCCTCTTAGGCTTAAATTTTACCATATAAGATTTTATCCTCATCTGAAAACAGATGCTTAGCTGTGATAAAATCAATAATCAGTCTTTAAGTTCTTTTTCTACCTCTTTTTTACCTGCTTCAAGCTCTGCAACCTGCTGCTTGTCAAGACTTAAAAGCAAAGCCTGAAATTCACCTACGTGTGTTTTCTCTTCTTTGGCAATATCAAGAATTATCTTTTTAATATCCACATTTTCAGTATTTTCTGCAAGCTGCTCATAAAGATTAATGGCATCAAGCTCTGCGATAATACCTGTTCTTAAAATTTCCTTATCGATATTTTCTTTTTTTACTTTTGACAGATTAATAGGGATACCAGACATCATGGGCTTGTATTCGCTTTCTTCATTTATGCAATTTAAATATGATCTTACTTCAAATCAATACTTAAATATTAAAATGAACATATAATATTTATTAATATATAACATTAATTTTACAATTTATTATTACTATTTTCAAGTTTTTCAATTTATTTAATCTCTAAATATAACAAAAACTGTCTGGTTTTTTATTTTTAAATGGCTTAAATTAAAAATAAATTTGACATATTGCTTAAAAAAGGAATATACTATGGGCTACTTCGTTTAATGATATTTTGATTAGAGCTGCATTTTTTTACCTGCATCTTCCTCTCGAATAGAAATATTGTCAAGCCTAGAGATATAATAATATTTTAAGGAGGCAGCAATGCAAGGTAACAAACTGTATGTAGGAAATTTTTCCTATTCAGCAACTGATGAACAACTGGAAAATTTATTTTCCCCTTACGGAAATGTTGTTCAGGTCAATATAATTGGAAACAAAGGTTTTGCATTTATTGAAATGGGCAGTTCTGAAGAAGCACAAAAAGCAAAAGACGCTCTTGACGGATCATCGTTTGATGGCCGTAATCTAAGAGTAGACGAGGCTCGTCCTCAAACTGACAGACCTGCAAGAACAAGTTATAAGAGATTTTAATAAATCTAAAACTAAAATAGCCTGTCAGGCTATAGTAAATATTTAGTATGTGTGAATAACTCGGCTTTATATGAAATATTTGTTAAAGTAAGCTTAAAATTTTCTCAATTAATTCATCTCGGCTAATTGTTCACTATAACTATCTAAGTTTTTAGCAAATGATTTACCGCCACGATCGCATAAGTTAAAATAATCCTTTTCTGGCAGTAAGTCATTTGTTTTTTTTATACTCAAAATAGTTAAATTCATCCGTTTGGGCAGTATCATCACTCATGATTATTATTAAAAAAACAGAATATTTGGATTAATTTTTCAACTGACTGAAGGAAATAATTTGTGCCCAATTTATTAAAAAATTATTTTAATAAATTTTCGAATTTTTCTTTAAATTTTTTCAATTTTGGTGAAATAATCATGCTGCAATAAGGCTGATTTTGATTTTGGGCAAAATAATTCCAGTGATAGTCTTCTGCTTTTTGGAAAGTATT
>CAYNMO010000151.1:0-6135 GCA_964398155.1 uncultured Actinomycetota bacterium
GAAAATAGCTAAAACCGTGCTCAAAAGAGGAGCGTCCCCTTTTGTTCTTTTGGTATTTCAAAGCTTACAACTGTTCCCTGGCCTGGGTTGCTTTGAATATCAAGCCCGCTTCCGTACAGACTCTTAAGGCGGCTGTTAATATTTAACAAACCTACATGGCCCTCTTTCCCTTCGAGGAGGAACAAAAGCTTTTCCTTATTTATTCCAACCCCGTTATCTTTTACCTCAACATATAATTTGTCATCGGTCTCTGTTACTCGAAGAGAAACCAGGCCTCCTGATTCTTTTTTTGATATACCATGCCTGATAGCATTTTCTACAAGAGGCTGGAGTACAAATATTGGCATAGGGAAATTTTCAGTAGCTGCTATTTGCTGTTCATAGACAATCTTTTCCCCGAAACGAGCCTGTTCGATATTAACATAATTTCTGATATATTCGAGTTCAGTTTCAATAGTTGAGACATTGTTAATATTCTTAAAATCAAAGCTTTGCCTTAAATACATTGCAAGATCTATTATAAGATTGCTCCCTTTTATTCCGTCTTTGTGGGAAATATTTGATATGGCACTTAAAGCATTAAACAGGAAATGGGGTTTCATCTGAGCCTGAAGAAATGCAATTTCTGTTGACATAATCTTGTCTTTTAGCTCATCTGCTTCAACAAGCTTCAAATTAAGCTTTTCTATACTTTTTTGAGAATCCGCCTGCTGGCGCGACTGGGCAAGGGACATGGCTATCACAAGAATAATGCTTCCAAATATCGATGCATATGACAAGTCGATTTTACCTCTGCCAATAATATGAAGTGCCTCTATTGCTATCGATGAAAAAAACATCAATAAGGATATCAAAAAAATCATTGCGTTTTTCCTTTTATTTACCGATGCCCAGGCAAGCATAAAAATAATATAAAAAATATAAAAAAATAAAATAATATAAAAAATATCAGTAAATTTTGAGAAGAAAACGGGTGGCGCAAACAGGAGCAGATTAAACGACAGTATCGGTATCAATATTATAAGGGTGACCTTTTTTTTGAACTCATATGGATAAAAATACATTAAAAACAGCATTATTAGCGGAATCAGATTATATCCCGTAAAATAGTTTATGAATGTTTCTATATTGGCAGAGGAATATGGGAAAATCATTTTCAGTGGTATTTCACCCCATACGGATGTTCTCAAAGCAATAATCAGGCAGAATATCCCAAAAAACAGAGCTCCGAAGTTTTTTCTTCTTAAAATAAAAACAATTATATAGAAGAGTCCTAATGCTGTGACAAAACCTATGCAAAAAATCTGTAAAATAAGAGTAAAGATGCTTTTATTCTGGATATCCTTTACTTCGCCAAGTATGAGGCCTTCTCTTATACCGCCTCTGCTATAGTCAAAGTTTGCAACCTGGATAATCAGCTCAATTTCAGTCTCGCCTTTAGGAAGGAGTGCTGTTACCTGTTTGTAGTCTGATTTATACCCTGCGGTATTTTTAGATACTGTACCCGACTGCGCTATTAACTCACCATTAGCGTAGAGGCGGTATGCATTAACTATCTTTCTTATCCTGAGTGCAGGCTCTTTAATGCTTTCAGGAATAATAATGGTCGAGCGGTATGTCCCGTAACCCATATCAGGATATTTATTATCCCCCGCTTTTGTCTCTATCCAGCTTCCAGGAACATTAATATAATTATCTGGAGCAGGGGTGGGCGATGATAAAAAATCTTCATGATACAACAATTTATTCCAGTAAAACTCCCAGTCGCCATTAAGCCCTGCTGTTTTGTTTTTGTTAAAATCAAATTTATAAAAATCGCCGATGCCTGATTTGACAAGAGCAGATCCGGGTTGAAGCAATAATAAAATGAGGGCAGCAAACAGAAATACAAGGACTGCAGCAATGATTGCCCGCTGATATTTGTATTTATAAATTCTCGCTAAATATTTTTTTAACATTTTAGTTTATGTTTTAAATAATAAAAAGGGGACAGTCCCCTTTTGAGCACGTTTTTAGCACAATTACACTATGTCAGGTAAATATATGGTTTGACATCTTCAAAAATAATCGTCTTCTTTATGAGCTCTGTCGTTTTTGTCGTTATGCTCTGCATAGTTAATAATAATTGTAAAATAGGGACAGTCCCCTATCGATTTTGTTCTTTTGCTCTCCTTCTGCGCAGAACAAATAATAAAATAAGAACTGCGAGTATAGTGGCGGCCGAAATCGAACCAATCAGAAGCCAGTTTGTTCCTTTATTCATGAATAATGACTTAAAGTCTGTTCCTTTTTTCACGCTTACTGACTGAAAGCGGCTAAACTTGCTTATCTCAAATTCGATTCCAATTGGTTTGCCATCTTTTAAAATAACAGTCCCTTTTATGAGCTCAGTCGTTTTGTCGTCATGCTCTACATAAATTTGCAGGGAATCAAGAAAATCCTGGCTGCCAAGAAGATCTTCATCAATTCCATCAAGCGGAAGCAAAATCTTAACCGGAAATCCCTGCATATTTGTTTCAATCGTTCTGGGAATGCCCACCGCTTCTAAAGAACCTGATTTTACAAGAGAAACCATGCTGGCGTCACTTATTACCGCATCCCTTGCCTGCTTCTGCAGTGCTTCGTCTCTAACAGGAACAATTCTGAAATAAGCATCTGCTCCGGCCTCGCTGGCCTGCCTGATTGTTGCTGCTGAGAGCGTAATAGTGCCACCAGCAGTTTTGATTTCAAGGCCTTCATTTTTGTCTGAAAGAGCTAAAATTGTAGCATTAGGTATTTCAAGTGCAAATTCATTTGCAGGATCCGATTCAGGGTTGTCCATGGTAACAGTAACAAGGTTACTTCTGCCAATACCACTCTGAGCATTTCCAAGGAGCTCATTAATTTTATCAGTAGTGACTACAACAGTGTCTGTTTTGGTTCCGTCATTTAAAACAGATCGATAAATCGTTTCCTTCTGATCTGGATTTTGTGAAGAATCTCCTGTCCCTACATTTGCAGTACGTTCAGTTACCGTACGTGCCTCATCTTTGCCTGCCCCCTGCCTTTTTATTACAAGCAGGAATGTCTTGGTCATGCTTACATTGTTTTTTGTAATTGTGGCAGTCAACACAACAAATTCATCTTTATTTTCGGGACGAATAATTGTACCGGCTGTTCTTGCGCCAGATTCATTGATTCTGACTAAATCCGGCCTGGAAGAAGACCAGGATATTTTTGTATCAAAACTGCCCGTCTGCGACATGAAGAAATCTGTTGTTATACTTTCCCATGTATCACCGGTGGCAAACTGAAAAGCAGTTTGCATTGTCAGCTTTCGTGCAGCTTCCATAAGTGCGCCGTTATCCTGAAGCCATTTAACATAAAGAGTCTTGTCTGATGAAATTTTAGTTTTGAAATCAAAGCGTACTGTCAGCTGCCTGTCCTCAAACCATCCTCCAAAAGTAAATTCGTTTTTTGTGGGTGCCTGTGGCTCTTTCCCGTTTCCATTATAGATAACTGTTTGCCCTTGAACTGCAGTGCCGCCATTTGAGTTAAAATTAAGACTGTAAAAATTTGCTTCATATACTGCAGCTAAAGTAATGTTTTCGGTAATAATTTTATATGATTTGCTCCATCCGGTAAATGTATACCCGGTTCTCGAAGATGGGGTAGGTGGATGGGCAGTGTAACCATAAATGACTGGCTCACTCTTTAGTAATCTGCCATCCCAGTCTTCAAACCTGACAGTTATAGTGTCTGCTTTCCATTCTGCATAAAGTATTGTGTTGCCAGTGACAGTAAGCGTGTCTCCTGCCAGGTAATGAACGCCTTTAGCATTTGCTTTCGTATTCCATCCATTAAATGTATATCCTTTTTTTGAAAGATTACCGGAATTACCCAAAACCGATGCACTGTAATTCTTGGCATAAACACTGCTGTCCTGGGGTACATTGCCCGAAAAAGCGCCATTACTGTCATATTTTATTGATAAAAGGCTGATTTTAATATTAATTACTTTTTCATTTGTGTTTCCTGCTCTGTCATAAACCTTTAGCCTGACCGGATACTGTCCCTGTGCTGAGGCGGTATAATTTCCACTAAACTGGATCGTATTTAGTCCTTTTGAATCCTGTGAAAAGCCAGAGCTTAATGTTGTTTTTAGTGTGTTGCCTTCATAGATTTCAATTTTATCAAGACCAGCCTCTAGATCCTGCGCTGCAAAATCAAATACAACGTTTGCATACCACTTTGCACTGTCAAAGCCAGGAGTTGACGCGCTAAATGTTACAGCAGGCGCAGTTGTATCAGCAATAAATGAGCCATAAACAGCATCACTGCTATTTCCTACTGCATCACTCACGTAAGCATAAAAGCTGCCTTTAAAGCCAGATTCTTTTTCTAAAACTTTAAATCCTGCCGACAAATCGCTACCGCTAAAAGTATAACTTGCATACCCTACACTGGCCGCTTCAACACCCTCCGGGACAAATTTGTATAAAAGCCTGCCTGGACCACTATGAGCATCACTGAATTGTATTTTAACCTCGATCTTATTATTAAAGAATTTTCCGAAGGTCATAACATTTAACATATGCTGCCAGACGCTGTCATTAACATTCTTTATCTGCAGACTATTTATTGCCGGTTTTGTAATATCAAGTTTTAAGCTGTACAGCGATGTTTCTTCTCCCTGCGTATCAGCCTCAGAAATTGGGCGGAATTTGTAGGAATCATTTGTGCTTGAAGATATGATAAGAGTGTTTAAATCATCTCCAGTCATATCCTTCCATGTCCCATCACTTGCTGCCTGATACTGGTATTTGCTAATACCTGTTCCGTTATCCGTTGCTTCTGCGGTTATGCTTATTTGGGATGTATTTGTCCAGCTCCCCCAGGTGTATGCCGATAAATCGTATTTAACAGCAGTAACTGTTGGAGAAACCAGTTTGTTCTCGCTCCACTTTGCGTAAAGAGTAACACGGGTTGTTTTATCAAACTTTGTTGTATTTTCTATTAATGTACCTGTGCCTTTTTCTTCGGTCCACCAGCCTTTAAATGTGCATCCATCTTTTGTCAGGACAGGCAGCAGTGCTTCAGTGGATCCGTTTGATCCTTTTCCATAAGTCGAATCAAAACATTTGGTCTGTGAACTGGTATTTCCTGCACCCTCATATCCTTCAAATTCAACAATATATGTATTTGGGGTCCATTTGGCATAAAGAGTTACGGCTTCTGCCGGAACTGTGTTGACATTAAAATTCCACTGTGAGGTGTATGTTTGCTGCTTGTACCAGCCGCTGAAAGCATATCCTGTCTTTTTGGGATTTTCAGGACTGTCAAGCAATGAACCATATAGATTAGTTTCCGAAATTGATTCTTCGCCGTTTTGAGGATAATAACTAACTCCAAATGAGTCCAGCTCAAAAGTTGCTGATACGGATCTGTTTTTCATTAAATTTGTAAATGTATAGCTTTCTACCGGATCACCACTGCTGTCTTTTTCTGTAATTCCGTCTGCCAGAACCTCTTTAATTTTATATCCTGTATTTGCAGTAATGGTAAAAACCTGATTTGAGCCTTCCAGAAGCTCTTTTGATGAAGGCGATATTGCTCCTCCAGTGCCTGCATCAACACTTATAGTATATTTGGGTATTTTCGAGTATTGAGCTGTCACCGTAATTGCGCCTGTGATATTACCAAATTCCCTGTCCCAGCCTGTAAACCTGTATCCTTCTTTCTGAGGATCTCCAGGTGCAGATGCTGCACTTCCGTGGCTGACCGTCTGGGAAATCCCTCCTCCACTTACTGAGCTTCCGCCGTTTAAATTAAATGATACAGTATAAGTTATTTGTATCCATTTTGCATAGTATTGAGCCGCCGTGGTTATAGTGGCAGCTGCATTAAACTGCGTCCCGGTTCCGCCCTTTCCTGTGTACCAGCCTCCGAAAGTATATCCTGTCCTGTTTGGAGAGGCAGGAGGCTGTGTGGTTGTGCCGTCATCAGCAACGACTGTCTCGGCAGCAATATCATTATAATCAGGATCGAAAGAAAGCGTGTATTTTTTACCGATATAGAGTGCTTTTACCGTAAGGTTATCGGTTATGGAATTAAAGGCAACGCTCCATGCTTCAAATTCACGGTTCTGTCCGTTTA
>CAYNMO010000152.1:0-1602 GCA_964398155.1 uncultured Actinomycetota bacterium
TCAGTTTTAACATCAAATTGCCTCTAGTAAGCAGTAATTTATTGTTTATGCACTGAATATTTACATTTTTTTATTATAAGACTCTCAAATTTGCACTTTTGATTCTCTAATACAAATTTTTGTGAATTTTTGTAAATAAAATATATCTTAAGTAATATAAATTCTATCGACTACTTTTGGTAAAACAGATAAAATTATAGAAAGTTAACTTTAAAAATTTAAAAACATGAAGACAGCAATAATATATTCAGTATTAGCCGGATTTTCACTAATTATCGGCGTAATTATTGGAACAGTATTTAAAATAGGACAGAGAACTATTGCCGCTATTATGGCTTTTGGTTCCGGTGTATTAATTTGCGCACTTACATTTGGCCTCATGGAAGAAGCTTTTAAACACGGGGGTTTTGATGCCATCGCTATAGGATTTCTCTTAGGTGGAGTAGTTTTTATTGGCGGCGATTTTTTAGTTCACAGATATGGCGGAAGAAATCATAAAAGAAAAAAGCATTTTAAGTCTGTAAGAGATACAAACGGGAAAGCAATAGTTTTTGGAGCATCTCTTGATGGAATACCTGAATCAATAGCTCTTGGGCTTTCTCTTTTGGAAAAAAATGGTATTGGGCTATTAATGCTTGCTGCTATTTTTCTTTCGAATGTTCCTGAAAGCATAAGCTCCATAGATGATTTAAGAAAAGAAGGTATTTCAACAAAGAAAATTTATTTTATGTGGTCAATTGTCAGCATTGGTTCAATAGCGGCTGCAATTTTAAGCTATATTTTTTTAAAAAATATCAGCCTCAACATGAGAGGCATCATAGAGTCTTTTGCATCCGGAGCTATTCTTGCAATGCTTGCCGACAGCATGATGCCGGAAGCATATGAAGAAGGCGGATATCTTATTGGGTTTCTGACCATGTTAGGGTTTCTGACGGCATTTATAATTTCAAAACTATAAATATAAATATTTAAATGCTTTCATAACAATTTAAAATTTTGGCGTAAAGTGTTTCTGATAATGTTAGAGTTTCTACAGGCATTTACACTTTTAAAACCATAAAGTGATAGTATTTAAAGACTTTTTCATCAAAAAAGAGGTTTGATAAAAATTTTTTCTGGAATTATTGTTTCAGAGCGCATATATGCTTTCAAAACTATAAATATGAATATTTAACTGCTTTTTTATCAATCACAGTGCCTGACGGAAAATTCTTTAATTTTATTTATTATTTATAATATTAGTCTTTATATAATCTCTTTTTAATTTGCTTGCTCTCTATTTTATAAAATAAGTATTATAATTAGAGATCAATTGAAAGGAGCCTAAATGCCATTTATTAAAAAAGTTACGACAGTTACAATAGCAATAACACTTGCTGCCGTTATGGCAATGAATATTGCGTGCTCGGACAGAGCCAAAACAGAAACAAACACTAATAAAACTTCTGGCGCAGACCAGACAACTATTTCCAAAACAAACAACAGTGTCTCAGAATCTACTGAATCTTCTTCTGGCGATATTACTCAGGGTCCAGAAGAAACAATAATTAACAGTAGCAATGATGATGTTATTGCACTTGAAGTTATGGCTGCTGATTTTAA
>CAYNMO010000152.1:1612-6032 GCA_964398155.1 uncultured Actinomycetota bacterium
AAATATCGTACTGGTTAATAATTCTGGTGAGTTTGTAAATAAAATTACTGATGATCGCTTTAATAATTTTGCACCGGAACTGTCTTTTGACAGAAAAACAATTGCATTTTATTCAGACCGTGACGGGGATTATGATATTTACACAATAAATACTGACGGGACTGATCTTAAAAACATAACGAATAATGATGCTGGAGATTATATGCCCAAATGGTCCAGTGACGGTAAAAAAATATGTTATTATTCCGATGAAGCAGTAAATACGGATGTGTATATTATGAATTCAGACGGAACAGGTAAAATAAGACTGGTAAAAAATGATGCAGAAAATTCAGGATCAATCTGGTCTGCTGATAACACTAATATAATTTACAGATCAGATGAAGAAGGTAATTTTGATATATTTTCAATAGGTTCTAATGGAAACAACAAAATAAAACTATCTAATGATGAATATTTTGAAGAAAGCCTTTCATTGTCTCCTGATGGCACTAAAGTTCTTTATTCCTCAGGACAGTTGGACAGCACTGCATTTGAAGTTTTCTTTCTTGATTTAAATACTTTAAAAACAAGTCAGTTAACTGAAAACATGTCTTATGGAAGGATGCCATTATGGGCAGAAGGAGGCAAGAAAATTGTTTTTAATTCTGACAAGGAAGGTTATTCTGAAATATTTATAATGAACATAGACGGTAGTGCTGAAAAAAATCTTACAAATAATGATATCGAAGACAGCCTTATAAATATTTCTTCAGATGGTTATAGCATTTTTTATCAGATTTTCGAAGAGGGCGGCGGTTCAGAATTATTGGTTTATGATTTAAGAACTTCAAACATAAAGAAGATTATGGAAGTTGAGGCGGTTCTTTCGGACGCGGAATCTATAAAATATGAATTTGAAGCATTAAGGACTGGCGAAACAGATCCTGTAAAAATTTTTAAATTTATTGATAAAAATATTGAAACAGCAGGTACTGAATTTGCCGATGAGATGGTTGACTTTGTTCTACAGTTTAGCGAAAGTGAACTTTATCCTTTCCAGGATAAATACGCTGATGCAGCAATTCAGCAAAAAATATGGTCTGATTTTAACGGCACAACTGATTTGCAAATACTTAAGAATTCAGCTGATAAAACAATTGCAGAACTGGCAAAAGAAACAATTGATAGAAAATACAAGCTTATAGGAGTTGAAGGTTTTATAAGCCCTATAATTGATTACGAGTTATATAAATCTTACAAGAAGTTCCTTTCCTATCAGATGAATTCTTTTATAGAAATCATGGCATTTGAATCTGAGAGTCCTTCTGTTGTGGATGGCGGAGTTACAATTCCTCTTGATGATTTTGCAGACAGGATTATAAAGCTTTATGAATTTGAAGAGAAATATTCAGGGTTTATAAGGATTTATTATATAGTCAACATGTTAAACGGGAAACTTTGGACATATATGGGTGGGATAGACAATACTCCTGTCTTTAATTTAAAAAATAACACCATAATTCAGGAAAGACTTGATGATTTTAAATCAAAAGCTCAAAAGTATAAAGGCACAAGGTTTGGTGACAAACTTAATGAATATCTTGATCTCCTTAAAACGCAGGATTATAAAAGGACTCAGACCATTGCTGATTATATCGATACTCTGACATTTTACTGATAAGCATTTTATTTTTAAATTGATTCATGATGTTTTTTTGAAAAGCTGAGTTTTTTATCATTTCAATTCGTCGCGGACAAACAAAAAAAAGGAGTAAAGTTTTGAGGCATAAAAATCAGACAACTTTTAGTTTTATTTTCAAAGCTATATTATGTGCCGCTCTTTTGATTATTTTAATACCTGCTTTATCCTCATGCACTCTGGCAAAGAAAGTTGTCGATAGTGTCATTGTTGAAAAAGATAAAGTGAGTTACGATACCTATCCACCGGGGGAAACAGATAATATTAAAACTCCAGACACTTCCAGTGATTCTAAAAAAGATAACAGCTTAAATGATTCCAAAGAAACTGATGCGGCATTAATAAAAAATCCAGAAGCTGATTTCAAAACTTTTACAGACAGCGAACCTGATTATAAAAAAATATTTGAATTTATAGATAATAATATAAATTCTGCTGATACTGTTCTTGCGGATGAGATGATAGATTTTGCCATCAGATACGCGGAGGACAATACTGAACCATTTACTGATAAGTTTAGCGCTGGAGGCGTACAGGATAAACTTTGGAATGATTATAGCGGTGAAACAGATCTTAATGTTCTTAAAAATTTGGAGGATAAACAAATATCTGACCTGGCCATAGAAACTTTAGAGAGAAAGTATAAGATTTTAAGTGTTGAAGGATTTATTATGCCTATTGTTGATTATAAAGCTTACGAAATTTACAAGGATTTTATGTCCAGCCAGATGAATAACTATCTGAGCATAATGTCTTTGGAGTCTGAGAAGATTTCAGTTTTAGATATGGGAATTACAATTTCACTTGATGAATATGTGGGGAGAATAATATTAATATACCAGTTTAAGGATAAATATCCTGATTTTAAAAATATACTTGAGATAAAGAATATGTTAAGTGGAAAACTATGGGTATATATGGGAGGCATAGATAATACACCTGTGTTTGATTTTGAGGGTAATATTATAGAGGAGAGACTAGCTGATTTTAAAGCAAATGCGGAAAAATATAAAGGGACTGAATTTGGATCCAGGCTCAAAGAATATCTGGATTTGCTCGAAAAAGAAAATTATATAAAAACCCAAAAAGTATCTGATTATATTGACAGTTTGTAATTATTTTCTGGAGAACAATTAATAAAAAATATTAAAATTTGAAGATATTAAGCTTGATTTAAATTAATAATTTAATAGCAGAGGAGTTATTCACAAGGATTTAATTATTTAGCTTGTTAAGAATACTGCCTATTAAAAACATTAAAAAACAAACACTTTGAAAATACTCAGATCTGATAAAAATCCAATAATAAAGCCGGAAGATGTAGTGCCATCAAGGTCTGATTTAAAAGTCATCGGTGTTTTTAATTGTGGAGTCGCAAGGTTTAATGGAGAAATAATTCTATTGATGAGGGTAGCCGAGGCGCCTGATTGTGACTGCTCAGATATGGTAAAGGTACCCCTGCTTGACGAACAGACTAATTTGCTTGTTTTTAAAGAATTTAATAAGGCAGACAGGAATATAGACCTTTCTGATTCAAGGGTCATCAGAACACCCCAAAAAAATTATCTTACTTCTATCTCGCATTTCAGGATTGCAAGAAGCAAAAATGGGATTGATTTTAAAATCGACAAAAAACCGGCAATGTCCCCGGAAAATATTGTTGAAAGATTTGGTATTGAAGATCCAAGAATAACGGAAATTAACGGAGTTTATTATATAGGGTACAGTGCAGTATCAGATGTAACAGGGATAACTATATGTCTTGCTTCTACCTGTGATTTTGTTTCTTTTAAAAGACACGGGATCATTTTTATGCCGGATAATAAAGATTTTGCACTTTTTCCTGAAAAAATAGGCGGGAAGTATTATGCATTTAACAGACCCTCGTCTTCTGATTTTGGGATGAAAGATATGTGGATTTCGCAGTCTGACGATCTTTTGTCCTGGGGAAATCATAAAATTATGATGACTGGCAGTGAAGGATTCTGGGATGATGGACGCATCGGGTGCGGAGCAGTTCCATTTAAAATAAAGGAGGGATGGCTTGAGATCTATCACGGAGCATCAAAAGAAGACAGGTACTGCCTGGGAGCAGTACTTCTGGACATAAATAATCCTTCTAAAATTATTTCGAGAAGCTATAATCCCATAATTGAACCGCAAAAACCATATGAAAAAAATGGATTTGTAAATAATGTTGTCTTTACCTGCGGAGCTTTATATGAAGACGGAATTGTAAAAATTTATTATGGTGCTGCTGACAAATATATCGCTTACGCAGAGATAGAACTAAATGAAATTCTTGGACACTTAAAATAACTTAAAAAATTATAAATATATCATTTTTATAATATAATGCTAAATTAGTAATTATAATTACTACTTTAAGTTATCATAGTTATAAAATATTGATCCAAGGATAAATATTAATCTTTGCTCATAAAAAAGGATAACTAAAAAATGAAAACTTCTGATAGAAAAGCAGGAGAGTTTATTAAAAACAACTCTGATCAGCTTGCAAAAGAAATTTTAATTACTCATTCTGAGAATAAAAAGAAATATAAAATAAATATGGGTGATGATAACCCTGGAATTTATTTAAATGGGGTCAAGTTTCAGCTGGCATATCTTTCAGAAAGTCTTTTATACTCAGCTCCTGAATTATTTTTTAATGCCTTAAGCTGGGGTAAAATATTTTTACCAAGCGTTAATGTACCCTCTGAAGGGATAGAGTTTATG
>CAYNMO010000153.1:0-5992 GCA_964398155.1 uncultured Actinomycetota bacterium
GGACACATAAACCGGTTTTTTACGGACACCTATTCCGGAATTAAGCGGACACTTATCAACTCCACTGTTTCAGTTGAAAACGATCCCGTAAGACTACCCTTATAGAAGCCATACAAATACCTTGATTGTGGGGAAACGTTTACTATCAGGCAAATGGCTTTATAAAAAATCATCAATTTTTAATTGAAAACGATTATTGTCTTGCAATGCCGGATAAATTTCCGGTAACACAAGGCCTTACTTTAAAAAAAGTTTTTGGGTTATTGAGGAATAGGCAAGGCAACTATTACGCCAGAAATGGTAGCAAAGGTATGTGGGATACGCCGCCCCACCGGTAACCTATTCAGATATAAAGCCCTTGAATAAAATCAGGGGCTTTTACATTTGGGCCGCCGCTTATTTTTTTCTCAAATATATCTTTTTGCTTTTCAAATCTGTTTTGCTTTTTAGTAAAATCTATCCAATTCTATCCAAATTTAAAAAATTTGGAAACATGTTGGAAGGAATAGAAATTACTTCTGATTTACCCAGTGATCGGTTAACTGGCCAGGGATTTCCAAAAATTTATGGTAAATTTTTTTCATTCAGGAAAATAGAATATAATAAGCATGTGGCGAATTTCACTAAGTGAGTGGAAGATTTTAAACGAAGCATGTGGCAATTTTAGGTAATTTGAAGAACTTAAATAAAATCGGATTGACTCTTGGCAAATATGCCCCGCTTCATAAGGGGCATCAGTCTGTCATTGAAAAGGCTATTGAACAGATGGACAAAGTCAAGGTCCTCATTTATGATTCACCGGAAATCACTTCCATTCCTTTACCTGTAAGAGCCGGATGGATTAGAAATCTATATCCACAAGTTGGAGTAATTGAAGTCTGGGATGGACCGCCAGAAGTAGGAAATACTCCTGAGATAAAAACAAAACATGAAAAATATCTTCTAAATAGTCTTAAGATTTCCGGTATTACAGCATTTTATTCCAGTGAATTTTATGGAGAACATGTAAGCATAGCTCTTGGAGCAAAAAATATTCAAATAGATCCGGAACGAAAAAAGTTTCCGGTTTCAGGTTTAAAAATAAGGGAAGATCCTTATAAATACCGTGAATTTATCCATCCTATAGTTTACAGGGATTTAATAACAAATGTTGTTTTCTTAGGTGCCCCAAGTACAGGAAAAACAACTATTGCATCTGTTATGGCAAAAAAATATTGCACAGACTGGATGCCTGAATACGGCAGAGAATATTGGGAAAAACACCAGGTTAACCGTCGTCTGAGTCTCAAACAGCTGACTGAAATTGCTGAAACGCACCTGCAAATAGAAGATAATAAACTCCTTTCTTCCAATAAATATTTATTTACTGATACAAGCGCACTTATTACTTATATTTTCTCTTTGGATTACTATGAAAGGGCCGACAGGAAACTAAAAGATATTGTCAATAAAACAACTTCCAGATACGATTTGTATTTTCTTTGCGATACAGATATTCCTTATGATAATACCTGGGACAGATCAGGCGATGCCAAAAGAGAAGTTTTTCAAAAAAGAATAATAGCTGAACTGAATTTAAGAAAAATACCGTTCTATATTTTAAGGGGAGAAATAAAAACCAGAGTTGAGTATGCAGAAAAGATACTGACCAAATTTAAAAAATTTGGAAACATGTTGGAAGGTATTATTTAATGAATAATGTTGTATTTGGGGCATTTTTAAGCTTCTTTAATGTAAATACTATTTTTTTTACTGTCTTTGGCTATCCGATGAGTTATATTGAATTCTTTGGCACTATTTTTTATCTTTGGTCCGTATGGCTCATATCAAGGCGCAAAATACTAACATGGCCCATAGGAATTGTATCCGTACTTCTTTATTTTGCGATATTTTATCAGATTGCATTATACAGTGATGCATTGGAACAGGTGTACTATTTGGGAGCAAGTGCTTATGGCTGGGTATACTGGAAAAGGACTGCTGAGGGAGAGGGGGCCCAAGGGCAAAAAAAGACAGCCAATGTTAGTTTCAGCTCAAAAAAACCAATAATCCTGTGGATTGTGGCCACTGCAATCATGTCAGTGTTTCTAGGGCTGTTAATGAAGAATTTGCCAAAACTACTGCCGGCAGTTTTTCCGGCTGCGGCATCATTTCCTTTCCTGGATGCACTTACTACTATCATGAGTTTTACGGCAATGTTTTTGATGGCACGAAAAAGAGTAGAAAGCTGGATATATTGGATAATTGTTGATGTAATAGGGATAGGTTTGTACTATGTAAAAAATGTAAAATTCATATCTTTGCTTTACGTAATTCTATTAGGCCTTGCAATAAACGGGTTAATTACATGGCTTAAGGAATGCAGGAAAAATAAAAAACAGGAATTTTCCGAAGTAATAATTTCAAAGTGAGGGATGAGTACCAGATTTAAAAAGAGATGGGTGGCGAATTTCACAAAGTCAGGTAATGCGGAATTTCTGTGAATTTGAATTTAAATTTGATATTGACTAATATTTTTTGTCCTATATTATTAAAATGCAGGTTGGAGTAGTCTTTCCTGTTATCAACCGCCCGTTGAAAAAGACGGGCATTATTTTTTCTTTCAATAAGTGTGTTTTTAAAACACCCAATTATTTCTTGAATTAAAAATTACTCAATAATTCATTAAATCTACTAAAAACCTTTTCCAAATCAAATCTTTCATCTGCTTTAATTACCGGAATCAACATTGACTCTACCTGATTTGTTAGATTTTCTACAGATTTTTTGTTTAATCCAAGATTATACTTAAAGCTATTATTAAACCCTTCTTCTTCTAATTTCTTTTTAAAAATTTTAATAAAATCCGGATCATTGAAGTCAAACTTGCTCTCTGATATATACCACAAATCATAAAAATCTCTTATTGCGAAGTCTCTTCTTGATATAGCTGCTTTCAGCTTCTCTGCCACTGCTTCTTTTAAAGATAGGCAGATTATTTTATTCGTTGGAAGCAGGTCTTCTGCAGTAAATGGGTCATTGAAAAAATGTTTCACTGGGTTTTGCACTGCTGCATTTATGGGAGATTGTCTTAAAGAGATATCAATTTTTATATTTTCATCTCTTCCGGTTACGACTGACGGGTAAATTATATTAAAAACATATTGTTTAGATTCATTAAAGCCTTCACCATCAGGATTAGGGCTTTTAAGATTTAATTTATCTAAAAAATCCGGCATTTTATTTTTTATGGGTTCTATGCTTCCGGATCTTTCACTTCTGGAATTTAATTTAGTATTTTGACAAAATGTAAAATCGATGTCTTCACTAAGTCTGTTGTAATTGAAATATATTTTATTTAGCAATGTTCCGCCTTTAAATACAATTTTGTCACTGAGAATAGAGTTAATGTCATTGAGAATAATAGTAATATAAAAATCCTTTTCAATGATTGCCGGCCTGAATTTATATTTGCTGGATAAAAATGGTATTATTTCTTTTAGCTTTTCTCTATTCATTAATAATTAATCTCCAATCGTTATTTAGCTTTCCTTTTCTTGATTGATTTTCCGGATTGAATACTATGAATGTTTTTTCATTTCCCAAATTATTTTTTAATTTCTCGATTTGCGCACTTTTATAACCAAGACTTTCAAGAATATAACCGGCTCGCTTTAATACTGCTTTCAATGGAAATTTAATCAAGTAATTAATGAATTTTTCCAAGTCAACTTTTGTGATATTTTCTGTTAATATCTTTTTCATATTTTCAAAAGAACCGGGGTAGCTATAGACTAAATCCACCAATGTTCTCTCTTTATCACTAATATTTATTTCCTCATCTTCTATTTTTATGGATTCAATTCCATAATACTTTTTATCATCAATCTTAACTGCCTTAAATTTTAAGTTTCCTATTGTTTTTGTCCTTGATTTTTGAGCATTTAAAATATAAATAGTTTGAGGAATCTGCTCAGTAAATCCCCAGTAATTATACATAGTGAAGTAACCAATATAATATGGAGTGTCTCCAATCCAATTTTTTGCAGTAATAAATTCATTTGGAGTCCACAATTGATTTGGAGCTTTTATAGGGATGATAAAATATTTTCCTTTTTCTATTTGCAATAAACGCCCCTTTTTTTTCAGGTTATAGAGAAGATTATCTGCTTTTTTCTTATCATTAAATAATTTTAAAACAAAATCCCGTTTGATAAATTTCTGGTTTTCAAATTCGGCCCTGGATATCAGATATACTTCATCTTTTGATAAACCTTTGTATTGCATTAAATTAATCATAATGTATTTACTTTTACTAAGTCTTAAATAATAAGTTATAGTGAAACATAATACATTTTAATATTCTGCCAATATTATGTCAAATGATAAATTTATAATTATAAATTAATAATATCTGGGTGTCTGCAAAAGCTTCCTTTCATCTTTAAAAGCCTCCTTCCTTCTGTAAAAGCATGGTTTATCCTGATTATTAAATGTATAAATATATATTATTAGCTAATATTATATAAAAATATAAAAAAACACAAACTAAATATATATAAATTTAACGGAACAAGAAGAAATATGTTTTACCTTGCTTTAAAATCTATCCATTCCTGTTCAAATTTAAAAAATTTATAAGCATACTGGAAGGAATAGAAATTACTGTTGATTTATTCAGGGATCAGCTAACTGAAACGGAAGTTATAAAAATTTACAGGAAAATTTTTTCATTCAGGAAAATAGAATATAATATGCATGCGGCAATTTTATTTCACTTATTTAATTTAACAAAAGTGAAAATATTAAAAGGATTTTATTATGTCCCGAATGATCCCATCATATCTTTCCCCCGATGTCATCAGCAGGGGTGAAAAGGAAATATTTGAAATCCTAAGCAGCAGTCCTGGCACTGAAGACTGGATAGTTCTTCATTCGCTTAATATTCCCCAGCACCTTACCCGGCCCCACCATGAAATTGACTTTGTTGTACTGGCTCCTGGCTATGGAATATTCTGCCTTGAAGTCAAATCCGGTGATGTAAGCCGCAAAGAAGGAATCTGGATAACAAAAAACAGGTTTGGCAAAATACACAGCTGCCCCTTATCCCCCATAAAGCAGGCTGAAGAGGAAATGCACACCTTAAGGAAAAGAGTAAAGGAAAAATTCAATCCTGTCAGCAGGGAGAGCAATATCCTATACTCGTATGGAGTGATGTTTCCGCATGTAAAGTTTAACCCCCAGGACGCAGAGACGGAGCGCTGGAGAATCTATGATATCGATTCGGTGGAAAAACCAATAACACATTTTATTGGAGAGCTTTCAAAAAATTCCATAAGGCAGTTTTCGTCATATAGCTGGTTTAATGCAAAGAATGCAATACCTGATAAAGCTGATATTGCAAATCTTTTAAATTTTTTAAGGCCCGATTTTGAATTCCTTATAACCACCCCGATGAGGCTTGGCCAGGCAGAAGAGAGGATGAGCTCATTTACTGAAGAGCAATATTTTATCCTTGACGGTGTAGGGCCAAATGACAAGATAGTCTTTCACGGAGCTGCGGGGACAGGTAAGACCGTGCTTGCAATTGAATCTGCAAAAAGAAGCCTGTGCAAACCCCAGAGAACGCTTGTGTTGTGCTTTAACAGGCTTTTGTCTTCCTGGATAAAGCATTGCCTCGAGGGCTTTTTGTATGAAGATATGGGATGCGTGGATGCGTTCTGCGATTTTATGGAAAATGTTGCCGGTGACTCTGCTGAAGGCTTAAAAGAAAAAGCAAGGCAAAAAAGGGAGAAGGAGGGCGGAGATGATAATTACCTTGAAACATATTATACAGAGATTTTGCCCCAGGCTGTGCTTGAGAAGATAAGCAAAGGCTATATCGAAAAGTTTGACAAGATAATAATTGATGAGGGACAGGACATCATAAGGGAGAGCTATCTTGATGTGCTTGACGGACTGCTTAAAGGTGGGATGGCCGGGGGAAAATGGGAATTTTATTGTGATTTTGAGA
>CAYNMO010000154.1:0-1133 GCA_964398155.1 uncultured Actinomycetota bacterium
AAACTGTATATCTGTAAGTTTTCCACCCTGGATTATTGCTTTTACCTGTACAAGTCCATAATAAGCATCTGCAGCAATTCCATCATACTGTCCGTCTTTATAAAGAGCATTTGCTACAGTTGTTATGGTTGGGGCAGTAGTTGTGCTTGTTGTCGAATTCGAGCTTCCGGAAGTTGTACCTGTTGTTGAGGTACTGCTTGTGCCTGTCTGTCCAGAAGTAGTAGTTGTTGTCTGCTGAGACGAAGTACCTTCATCGTCAGAATCTTCGTTTTCATTGTCATTATCTTCACTTCTGTTGTTCTCACTGCCTTTAAGTTTCAGTGTCTGTGTTGAATCTGCTGGAGGCAGAGAGCCAGAAGTAGTTTCAGTAGTGCTTGAAACTGTGTCAGATGACGCCTGAGCAGAAACTGCGCTGGTCGGAAGAGTATTAACCATTGACTGGTTCCCAAGAGAGCTTCGCTGATAAAATGCGTAAAAAACAAAGCCGACAATTACCAGCAGCGATACAATTATTTTTTTAAAATTTATTTTCATTTTTATACCCCTTTTTTTACTTGCCAAAATATATTTTTATTCTGATATCTTCTGATTATATTTTAAATAAATGAAGAATTTATGAAGATACATGGATAAATTAATAAAACTTATTTAATTATAAATAAATACAACTGTTAGAATCAGGACAGCCGTAAAATTATATTAAATCTCATTTAAAAAACAGGATCACCTGATTGCAGGATAAACTAATCCCATTAAAAATATTCGGTTTTATTTGTGGCTGTTTTTTTTATATAACTCAAGCATTTCATCAGCATTATATGAGCTTCTGACAAGAGGAGCGGATGCGGCACCCTTAAAACCTGCCTCAAGTGCAAGTTTTTTGTAATTTTCAAAAATATCAGGGGGACAATATTTTATTACAGGATGATGAAGTTTTGAAGGGGCAAGGTACTGTCCTATAGTTATAAAATCACAATCAGCTCTTCTTAAATCCTTGAAAACATCTATTATTTCTTCATGTGTTTCTCCAAGTCCAAGCATTATCCCCGATTTGGTCAGTAGCCTGTCATTTAAGATTTTAACATTGGCAATCAGCTCAAGTGAGCGGTTATAAATTGCCATTGGTCTGACTT
>CAYNMO010000154.1:1143-1453 GCA_964398155.1 uncultured Actinomycetota bacterium
AAGCGCATTTAAATTTCCCTGAAAATCAGGAATAAGAACTTCCACAGACACACCAGTGTTGACTTCTCTGATGGTCTTTATAACATCTGCAAAATGACCGGCACCACCATCCGGCAGGTCATCTCTTGTTACTGAGGTTATTACAATGTATTTTAGCTGCCATTTTTTTACAGCTTCCGCAATATGTAATGGTTCTTTACTGTCGACAGGCTGGGGAATATTTTTTTTAACATTACAGAAAGTACAATTTCTGGTGCAGTATTTTCCTAAAATCATGAAGGTAGCTGTTTTTTTGTTAAAACATTCACCA
>CAYNMO010000154.1:1463-5944 GCA_964398155.1 uncultured Actinomycetota bacterium
ATAATCATAAAGGTCGCGGTAGAGTGTGACCAGCATTCACCAATATTAGGGCAGTTGGCTTCCTGGCATACTGTATGAAGAGAGAGCTTTCTTAAGTATTCCTCTACATCGCCAGTATTTTCATTTTTCCGATATTTAACTTTTAACCATTCGGGTTTAGCTTCATTCATTAGTGTCTTTCCTGATGCAGACTATAAAAAATTTAAAATAATTTAAAAATCACTCTGCCTGGATTCTGATGCAAAAAACGGCTTAAAAAATAATAGATTAATCTTAAGCCACATTTAAACATAAAATCTGATAAAAAACAGATTTATTCACACAAATCCAGTTATTCGCCTTTAAAATAAACAAAAAATTATAGTTATGTTTTAAATTAATGAATAATACTTTCAGCTCTAATAAGTTTTCAGTAAAACAATTTAAATCAATTATCAGATTTAAAACATATTAAGACTGATTTAAGTTAATAATACTCTTAAAACCAAGTTATATTAATGAAATAAGATGTAATATTTTTTGTTAAACATTTTAAGAAATTAGTGAGCTTATTTCCTTCTCTAATGGCTTCAGATCAAAAACTTTACAGAAGTAATTCAGAACATGCTCGTTTAATTTTTCAAAATCCTGGGTTGTTTTTGTTAACTGCTCGAGGGAGGTCACTCCCCTGTCCTTTATCCCGCACGGACAAATCCATTTAAAGTTTTCCATATCGGTATTTACATTAAAAGCAAAACCATGCATCGTAACCCATTTTTTAACTGATATTCCAATTGCAGTTATTTTCTCATTTCCTACCCATACACCTGTATATTTTCCTCTGTCCATTCCGGCATCAATATTATATTCTTCCTTAAGAAGCCGTATAAACAGCTCACCAATTTTACCTACAAATTTATGGATATCTCTTCCGTGTTTATTTAAATCCATAATCATGTATCCTACTATCTGCCCAGGCCCATGGTAAGTTACGTCCCCACCGCGGCTGACTTCATAAATACTTACACCTGCTGATTTTAGCCGATCATCGGCAAGCAGTATATTTGAATATGATCCGCTTCTGCCCACAGTTATGACCGGAGGATGCTCAACAAGCAGAAAAACATCATCGATAACATCCTGCTGTCTTAAGACAAGAAGTTTTTCCTGAATTTCAAGTGCCTCTTTGTAATCAGTGAGACCAAGACGAACAATATTTATATTCATATCAAAATAAGTAAAGAACAATATAATAAATGTATTTCATGGGCTTACGCAGGAGCGGATCAGTCTTTTTTTCTTAAAAAGTAATCCATAACTTTGTGCCCTTCGGATATAAACAGTCCTGTTGTCTGTGGATAAAACTCATCATATATGTTTGAACTGTTTTGTGTGCCTTCGTCTTCTCTTGTGACTGTTCTTGTACCTGCGCCTGTTCGTATTGTACTCCAATCCCTGCTGTCATATATCAGGAAAGGAACCGGATCCGAAGTATGAGTCTTTTTAATTATCGGGGTTGGATGGTCAGGAAGTATCATCATGCTGTAATCAGTCTCTAGCGAATTCAGCTCTTCCTTTAAAATTCTTATGACTTTGGAATCTATTAATTCAATGGCTCTGATTTTTTCTTTAAAATCTCCCTGGTGTCCGCATTCATCGGGAGCTTCTATGTGAATGTAAACCAAATCCTGTCCGCTTTCGAGCTCTTTTAAAGCGGCTCTGGCCTTGCCTTCAAAATCAGTATGGATGTTTCCGGTGGCTCCTTTTACGTCAACGGGTTTTAGACCTGCACATATTCCTATTCCTTTTACCAGATCAACGGCTGAAATCACTGAGCCGTTAATACCATATTTTTCATAAAATGAATCCAGAGCAGGTTTTGTGGCTTTCGCCCATATCCATATCGAGTTTGCGGGATTTTTACCGGCTTTTATTCTGGCGGTGTTTACCGGGTGGTCCTTTAAAATCACGTCCGCCTTGAGCATGAAGTCTAAAAAAATACTGCTGTTTTTGCCCTTCGGCAGATAACTGGCAATTTTTCGTCCTGAAATATCATGGGGTGGAGTCAGCAGTGTAGATTCATCTACTTCCCCTATCCCGTCACGCCATACAATTATATGGCGATAGCTTATGCCAGTGTAAAATCTTATCCTGTCCGTCTGAAGTTCTTTCGCCAGATCATTTATCAGTATTTTTGCTTCCCCTGTAGTTATTTCTCCTGCCGAGTAATCCAGCATTATTTTTTCAGGGTAGCTGCGTTCGTCTGAAAGCGTGACAAGATTGCACCTAAAAGTTACATCTTTTTCAGACAATTCTAAGCCCATGCTTACAGCTTCAAGTGATGAACGGCCTGTGGAGTAAACCCTTGGGTCATATCCAAGGATTGAAAGGTTTGCTGAGTCGCTTCCCGGGACAACCCCTTCCGGTATTGTATTAACCATGCCGACAACGCCGTGGCGTGCAAGTTCATCAATTTCAGGTTTGTTTGCAACCTGCAGAGGAGTTTTGCCACCAAGCTCTGCCAGCGGATAATCTGAGGCTCCGTCAATTAAAACTACAATATATTTTTTACTCATTTTCTGCTGCTAAATTATTTTTTATTATAAGATCTAAATTTTTTAATTTGGTTTTTTTATATAAACACTCACAAAAAATATTGTCCAGACACTTTAACTATTGCTCTGTAATTTGTTTATAACCCAAGCACCCGTGCTATAAACTGCTTCATGTCTCCGATGCTGCAGACACTGTCATGAAGGATTTGTTTTTCGCCAATACCTTCCAGTGATTTTGGTATTTTAATACCGCTTATTTCAGAAAGTTTTGAAAGCATCTCAAACTCGTCAAGGTTCTTATTAACAGAAAAATCCTCGTTTATGGCCTTAAGCACGCTCCCTGGAAATTTAAAGGGACTTGCGGTAGAGACAATCACTGTTTTTGTCCTGTCGCTTGTACTCTCAAGATAATCTTTATATACATAATAGCCGACAGCGCTGTGCGTATCAATCAGATATTTATGATCACGGTAAGCCTGCCCTATTGCCTCAAAAGTCTGTGTCTCTGTAGCATATCCTCCCCAAAATGATACCAGCTTGTCCATCATGGATTCATCTATGCTAAAGGTCCCCGTTTTGGAAAGGCTCTCAAACAGTCCGGCCAGTTTTGAAGAATCTCTTTCACAAAGATCATATATAAGTCTTTCAAGATTGCTTGAAACCAGTATGTCCATCGAAGGGGACGCGGTAAGTTTTAACTTCCTGTTTTTGTTATAAACGCCTGTATTTATGAAATCATATAAGACATTATTTTCGTTTGAAGCACAGATAAATCTTCTGATTGGAAGTCCCATTTCTTTTGCATAATAAGCCGCCAGAATATTGCCAAAATTACCTGTCGGGACAACAACATTTATCTCTTCGCCCTCCACAATCTCACCGGCCTGCATAAGTCTTAAATATGCGTATACATAATAGGCAACCTGGGGAATAAGCCGCCCGATATTAATGGAATTTGCTGAAGAAAACTGATAATTCATCTTTTCTGCGCGCTCATTAAAATCCCTGTCACTAAATATATTCTTTACGGCTGTCTGAGCATCATCGAAATTTCCCTCAATTGCACACACAAAAGTATTTATGCCTTCCTGCGTTGTCATCTGTCTCTCCTGAATAGGGCTTACTTTCCCGTCCGGGTAAAAAACGATTACTTTTGTTCCGGCTACATCAGAAAAACTCTCAAGAGCAGCTTTTCCGGTATCACCACTTGTTGCAGTAAGGATAACAATCTCTTTTTTGATGTCGCTTTTCTTAAGTGCAGTTGTTAAAAGGTATGGAAGAACTGAAAGCGCCATGTCTTTAAAAGCTGCGGTGGCGCCATGATAAAGCTCTAAAAAAAACATCTTTCCGACTTTGACAAGTGGCGCTATCAATGCGTTATCGAATTTTTTATCATAAGCGTGGCTGATGCAGAAATCCAGCTCTTCGTGAGTAAAATCTGTTAAAAATTTGCTCATAATGTAGAGGGAAAGCTGCCTGTAGTCCATTTTTACAAGCTCAGAAAAAGGCAGGTCTATAACCGGTATCCGCTCAGGTACATAGAGTCCGCCGTCCGGCGCAATACCTTTGATAATGGCCTGTGCCGAAGTGATTTTTTCAGTATCGCTTCTTGTACTTGTATAAAGAATATCGCTCATTATTTTCTCCAAAAAAAGCTTGCTGATATGAAATATATATAATAAATCTACAAATAATAATTAATCACAAATAAATAAATATGTCTTTTTACGGGTTGGAATCACAAAAATTCCGACCCAATTCCTTCTGCATACAGACATCATTCTACACCAATATTGACTCTCATTCACACAAAAAATATTAAGTACTGTTATGGGCAAAACACAGACAGCCCTAAAACTTTTTTATAACTTTACCACTTTCTATAATTTTATACTAAGGGATTTCATCAAAATTATAGAATCTGCTCCCAGCGCTGACAAAAAGGGA
>CAYNMO010000155.1:0-5924 GCA_964398155.1 uncultured Actinomycetota bacterium
TTGACATTGTTTACTATTAAACAATGTCAATTCCTGGTGAATGTATGAAATTCCACATCTCATGGAATCGTTGGGGGACCTGAAATGAACTATTTTATCATCAATTGTAATGTCTCCTGAATCTTTCATTTTAACGCCGCCCAGTATGTCCATAAGGGTGCTTTTGCCCGCGCCATTCTGCCCTACAATGGAAATTACTTCTCCTGCAAAAAAATCCATCGATACGTCTTTTAGTGCCCGCACGCCGGGGAAACTTTTATTGATTTTTGACAGCCTTATAGATCCTATCTTTTTTTCAATTTGAATTTTTTCTAAATTTTTTTCCATCTTGGTATAATTATTTTGAGTTTAATAAATTTTTTTTATTATAAACTTATGCTGAGATTAATAAAAGCCTGTACCCTCGTTATTAAAACCATGACTTTGCCATTATGAACCTTCAAACCTCTGTATTTTATACTACTGTTATACTATAATTAATAGTCAAAATTCATGACCCTGCCTTTGCGAATCAGTGCTTTTGTCAATACAAACCAATTCTCATATTATTAAAAAATATTATTCCAACAATTTTTTTGCTGTATTTTCATCCGTTATCAGATATTTCAATATTCTGCCACTCAGCGCTGCTTTAATAGGTTCTGCCTTGTCTTCACCAAAAGCTATGCCAATGACATTATTTAATTTTTTAAACCTCTCAAGAGGAAAAATCTTTATTATCATTTTATCAATTTCAGTTTTAACTTCTTCACCTTTTGCATCAATAAAATTTAAATTGATAATTGCTGCTATCTTAAGAGAATCCAGGTAATCTTTTTCAGTAGGTTTAAAATACCCGCTTTTAAAAATTGTGCCTCCGATACTCATGTCTCCAACTCCTGTAATCACAAGATCTATCTTGGCTGCCAGTTCCTTAATTTTCTTTGTGTGCCACTCGTTCTCAATAATATCCTTGGCCTCCATGGAATCAAATACTGCCGGGATATTGATTGTATAATTAACTCCTCCCGCTTTTTCTGTAAAAATATGGGCTATTGTGTTTGAATTTGTGACTGTTCCGTCCAATTCAAGCCCACCAATAATTGGTACAACATTCAGCGGCATTTTCTTTACCGGATTTGTATACTCAATTACATTCCTGAAAGACTGCGACCAGCTGACTCCTACATACATATCTTTTTTCAGCAATCTTTTAAGCAAATCCGTAAGCTCAGCGCCTGCATATCTATAGATTTCATTTTCATTTGAAAATGAAGGAACGATTCTGCATTCCCTAAGGTTAAAGGCAGTTTCCATCATGTTTTCCAGCTCGAAACTGTCTTTTAAAGGGATGTTTAATTTAATTTCTATTAAGCCATTTTCTTTTGCATAATTAATATACCGTATGACTTTTATCCTTGAAATATTGAGCTTGTCAGCAATTTCCTTCTGCGTAATATTATCGATGTAATAATATTTCAGAATCTTGTGTAATGTCTTATTATCATCAATATTCTTCATTCTTAAGTTTTATATTTGTATTTTTTCAGTTTAACAAAACGGTTGGCAATATATTAATTTATAAGACAAAACTATTAATATCTGATTTAAAAATGTTTAAACTGATTAAATTGAAATTGAATTTATATCGGTGTGTCATCCTTAAATTTCCAGATAAAAAATTTCTATTCATATTAAAAAAATATTAAATAAAAGATATATAAGAAATTTGTTGGAATTGTACATAAGTACATTCTATTGGACATTTATTCTATTTTAATCTTTTTTAATTGTCAACAAGATTTATTTTTTTATTTTTATTTATTTTTTATGGTAAAATTCCCCCAGGAGTGTATTAAATATGGACAAATTAATTATTGCATACGACATGGGAACCGGTGGAATTAAATCGTCCCTTATCAGCGAAACAGGCGATATTATTTGCAGTTCCTTTTCCTCTTATGACACATACTACCCTTTTAGTAAATTCCATGACCAGAAACCTTCTGACTGGTGGAGTGGGATCATTTCAAGCAGCCAGAAACTGATAGAGCTCTCAGGTATAGATGTTAACAGTATAGAGGCTCTTGCCATTTCGGGACACAGCCTTGGCGTGGTGCCTGTTGATAAAAAGGGAAACCTGCTGCGTGAGTTTACACCAATTTGGTCCGATACCAGAGCTGATGCCCAGACGAAATATTTTTTTGAGAATGTGGATTACAAAGAATGGTACAACGAAACCGGAAATGGTTTCCCTGCTGAATGCTACTCTGTTTTTAAGATCATGTGGTATAAAGATAATGAGCCCGATATGTATAAAAAAATATATAAAATATTGGGGACCAAGGATTACTGCAACTTCAGGCTGACCGGAAAAATGGCAACGGACTATTCTTACGCATCAGGTTCAGGTGTATACAACCTTCTAAAGAATAGTTATTCTGAAAAATTTTTGGAAAAATCAGGAATTGATGCAAATATCCTTCCTGAAATACTTCATTCATACGATATTGTAGGCACATTAACCCCTGAAGCATCGCGCCTTACTGGCCTTCCGCAAAAAGTAAAGGTAGTCTGTGGCGGAGTGGACAATTCGTGCATGGCGCTGGGGGCTCGCGGAATAAAAAATGGCCGCGTATACACTTCGGTCGGATCGTCGGCCTGGATAGCGATAACATCAGACAAGCCCATTCTGGATTTTAAATACAAACCCTTTGTATTTGCTCATGTTATTGACGGTATGTACGCTTCTGCCACCAGTGTGTTTTCTGCAGGCAACAGTTTTCGCTGGGTTCGGGATAATATTTGCCAGGATTTAGTAGAAAAAGAACGGTCCGGCTGCGGTAATGCTTATACCATGATGGATGCTCTGGCCGGTAATTCTCCTATTGGATCAAACAAGCTGATATTTAACCCAAGTCTTGCAGGCGGCTCCATGATAGAAGAAAGCCCGGATATCAGAGGAGGTTTTGCGGGCCTGGCCCTTGGCCATAAACGCGAAGATCTGATTCGTTCAGCTGTGGAGGGAATCTCTTTTAACCTGAGGCACGCACTTGATGTCCTGAGGAAGTATGAAGATATCAGCGGGAAGATGCTGGTTGTCGGGGGAGGTGCAAAAAGCAGGTTCTGGCGAAATATACTGGCAAATGTTTATGGCATGGAAATCTTAAAAACAAATATAGACCAGGATGCAGCAACGCTTGGGGCAGCAGCAGTTGCTGCTTACGGCACCGGGATATGGAAAGATTATGGAATTATTGACAGGATACATAAAGAAGAATCAGTCGAAAAACCTGATGCAGAAAGTGTTGAAAAATATGGGACTTTTTACCGACTATACCAGGATGTCACACATCATATGTCAGAAATTGGAGTAATGATGAAAAACATCAAAGAGTAAAGGATTTAAATCAGAAGGCATTATACCTTTATCAAATAATTCGGTGCCGATGTTTTTATAATAACCGGCTTCTGCTTAAACTATTTTTATAGCCACTTGTTACAATCCAATTAGACCAAAAACTGAATAGTTGTTTAGTATAATTTTTTATAACCTGGACCGTTTTAACCCCTCAGGATTTTGAATATGCCTCTTCCATAATCGTTATCCCGGATTTTACCCCTACGCCGAATCTTGATACTCCCATATCATGCATTCTGCATAGTGTGTCGTAGTCCTTTATTCCCCCCGCAGCCTTGATTTTAATTTTTCCATTTACTGCTTTAGCCATGGTTTCAATGTGGCTGAATTCTGTCGGTTTTGGGGCCCATCCTGTGCCGGTTTTAATATAATCGGCTCCGCTGCTTACGACAATACTGCAGGCGTCAACAAGCTCTTTTTCTGTCAGGTACATGGCTTCCACTATGACCTTTAGCGGTTTTCCTGAAATGACTTTATAAACCGCTTCTATGTCTTTTTGAACTTTGCCAAACTGGCCGGATTTAAGCCAGCCCACATTAAGCACCATGTCAAATTCATCACAACCGATATCATAAAGTGTTTTTGCCTGGAATGCCTTGATTTGCGGCAGTTCCGCTCCTGACGGAAATCCTATTGGGGCACCGACCAAGGTATCGACTTCCTTTAGAGCCTCAACCAGGGAAGGCAGATAACAGGACAAGGCAAATGCGCAGATAAAATTATACTTTTTTGATGACTCTACAAGCAGCGCTATATCCGTTTCGGTACTGATAGTCTGCAGCACACTGACATCCATCATTCTTGCAACTTCATTAGGTTTAAGATTCGTAATTAGCCACCTTTCATCTAAAAGTTTTCTTTAAATAAAAATACTCCTTTTACTTTATCAGCTTTGAAAATAAATTACACCTGATTTTACCAATTTCAGAGCAAATTATTGAACGCAAAAAAAAAATAACTCAGAATTATCGCGAGCTGACAAAACATCAAAAAAAGATAAAGAATACTTGAGCTGACAGGATTTTAATAATAAGCATTATAAAGGGTTCAATGGGTGAGCTTTTAGAAAAAAGAGTGTAATAAAATTTTGGACTTTTCTGTTTTTAACTTTTTGAATGCAAGTTATAATACTAAAATCATATTATAAAAAAAGGAGCGAATTGTCATGGACGTAAAAAAACTGTTCAGCCTTGACGGAAAAAAAGGTTTTATTACTGGAGGTGCTCAGGGAATTGGTAAAACAGTCGCTCAGGCATTTGCTGAGCTGGGAGCAGATGTCGCCATAGTTGACATGAACCTTGAAAAAGCATTAATTACTGCAAAGGAAATCGGTGAATCCACAGGGCGAAAATCTGCCGCTTATCAGTGCAATGTTACAGAACCTGCAAGCGTAAACAAAATGATTCAGAATTATGAAGATGATTTTGGAACTTTGGATTTTGCTATTAACAATGCTGGTATTTTTACTGTCGATGCTGCAATTGATATTGCTCCGGATGCTTTTAAATCGGTTATTGATGTAAACTTAAATGGCGTATTTTTCACCGCCCAGGCCGCCGCAAAACTAATGATTAAAAATAAAAGCAAAGGTTCCATTATCAGCACGGCTTCGATGTCCGCCCAGATTATCAACCAGCCACAAACCATAGCCAACTATTGTGCAGCTAAAGCCGGCGTTGTGCATCTGACCAAAGCTTTGGCCGTGGAATGGGCGAAATATAATATTCGTGTAAATTGCATTAGCCCTGGCTATATTCAGACTGAACTTATTGCTACCTTAAAGGATTTGCTTCCGATTTGGGCCGCAAAAATGCCTGAAGGAAGCAGGCTGGGCTATCCGGAGGATTTAATCGGCGCATTTGTATACTTTGCCAGTGATGCGTCATTATTTGCAACAGGATCGGATCTGGTAGTTGATGGAGGTTATACAATAGTCTAGGAGTATATATAAAATTCTACCAGCCGCTCATATTCTCCCCTGATATTTTTAAGCAACGCAGCAGCATTTTGAAGGTTGCCTGATTTGGCATGCGTCTCAAGTGCTTTTGCAGCCTCCATCATGTCGCTTGCAAAGACATTTAAGGCCCCTCCCTTTATTGAGTGGGCCTCCCTGTCGACTATTTCTGTGTCCTTACTTTTTATGGCTTCCGCGATATTTTGCAGCTGGGACGGGATATTCTCAATAAAACCTTTAATGATGGAAATAGCAATTTCCCTGTTGCCTCCCATTCGATTTACATAAGCCTCGACATCGATTGGCGCGCGCCGGGTGTTTTGCGGATCATCCTGCAGGTTCTTTAACCGGCCGCCTTTCCTATTGGTTTGAAGGCTCAAATTTTTAATGCACTGTGGGACATTTTTCCGGTTTTCCTGCCGGATGCTCTCCGGTTTTTCCTGCTGGTTGATTTTTTGAAGGAAGTCATCCTTCAGACCATCCTGCAGGTCGTTTTGCCGATTATCTGGTCCTGAAACTGATTTTGTATCTCTGTTTTCTGTTTTAACATTGCAGTTTGATGCCGGCACC
>CAYNMO010000156.1:0-2451 GCA_964398155.1 uncultured Actinomycetota bacterium
TTGTCTTTTCTTTTTTTTGAAAAATATTCCTCATCACCAAAATTATTATCTTCTGGAGCCATTTGATAAACCTCCATAAAATTTACATATATTATTCCAAATTATAAAAGTCTCACTATAAATATTTTTATTTCTTTTTATTATATAGATTATATTATTTTTATAAACTTCCAGTAAACACAAATTAATATTTTTTAATGATAACTCTCTTAAACCTGCCGCTTCAGGATAACTTCTGCCTTCCTCTACCTTGTCAGCAATATAAATTATCCTGTCGGCGATACTCATATCACAATAACCGACTGTATGATATTTTATCGATTTTAATATTTCGTCATCTTTTATACCAAACTCCTCTTCGGCAATAAAAGCTCCTGCAAATCCATGAAGCATTGAATCGATTTCAAGATCACTCTCTGTCACATTTAGCCGGCCTATGTTTTTTAATGCTATTTCCCTAAGCTGACCCGGATTAAATATTTTGCCGCAATCATGCAGCATTGCGCTGACACAGATCTTAAAGCAGATATTACTGCTCTCTGCAATATTTTCGGCCCCCAAAGTCAGGGATTTATCAATAATATATATTTTTGCAAGTTTCTGGCAATAAGATAAAGTTGAAATCGTATGTTCGTACAGGTGCTGACCAAAAGTATGGCTTATTCTTTCATTTATGGCTGAAATATACTCTTTTTGTTCCTGGTTTAAATAATTAAGATTATTTATAAAGTCCATGTTTTAATATATAATTGCTGACTCCCTCCGGGACAAGATAATCAATTGGTCTTTTTTCCCTGACTCTCGCTCTTATGTCAGTAGACGAAATTGCAAGTGCCGGAACTTCCATTACAAAAATTTTCTCGGAATTGTTTTTTGTTTTTTTAAAAAGCCTTTCTTTTAAATCCTGAATTCTTGAGATATTATAACCTGGTCTTGTTGCCGCGATAAAGCTGCACATCTCCATTATCTCTGCGGTTTTTTTCCATGTCAGTATCTCTAGTATGGCATCCGCTCCGGTAATAAAATAAAGTCCTGTGCTTTCGCCATATATCTCTCTTAATTCTCTGACAGTATCTACAGTATAGGATTTTCCCCTTCTGTCAATCTCTATTCTTGAGACAAAAAAATTATTGTTTGCAGAAGTTGCAATTACTGTCATAAGGTATCTGTGTTCTGCAATAGATTCTTCGTTCGAATTCTTGTGAGGTGGATCTCCTGAAGGTATAAAAATTACTCTGTTTAAATTAAACTGGCTTAAAGCTTCTCCGGCTGCAACAAGGTGCCCGTGATGAATAGGGTTAAAAGTGCCTCCCATTATACCTATCTTTAATTTTTCTTTTATCTCCATTTGTTAAAAAAGAAACCACTCTATTCAAATTATGAAAATTATAAAAAACACTCCGAAGATATTACTTCTTTAAAAAGCCTTCAATTACTTTCTTGTCTGTCCGTCTCCATAAACAATAAATTTATTTGTAGTGAGCTGTCTTAAACCCATCGGACCCCTCCAGTGCATCTTCTGTGTGCTTATGCCTATTTCTGCACCCATTCCGAACTGCCCTCCATCAGTAAATCTTGTTGAAGCATTTACATATACTGCCGCCGAGTCGACCCGTGACGTAAAATATCTGGCATTATTATAATCTGAAGTAATTATTGTCTCTGAATGATGAGAGCCGTATTTATTGATATGATTTACTGCATCTTCCAGGCTGCCTACGACTTTTACTGCCATTATAAGGTCCAGGTATTCAGTGTACCAGTCATCCTCCCCGGCGAGCTCAACTGAAGGAAACATACCCCTGGAAACAGGACATCCTTTCAGTATTACCTTTTTATCCTCAAGTGCTTTTAGTATTTCCGGCAGAATTTCTGCCGAAACTTCAGAATGAACAAGCAGTTTTTCGGCCGCATTGCAGACGCTTGGCCTTTGTGTTTTGGCATTTACGACTATATCGATAATTTTTTCACTGGAAAGATCATATTTGTTGTCAATATATATATGACAGTTACCTATTCCTGTTTCTATGACAGGGACTCTTGAGTTGCTGACCACGCTGTCTATTAAACCTTTTCCGCCTCTTGGTATCAGCACATCTATAAGGCCGCGCATTTTCATAAGCTCTTCCGCATCTTCCCTTGAAGATGAGGGAATAATCTGTATTAGGTCTTCGGGGAAATTATTTTTTAAAAGCACATCTCTCATTATCTCAACCAGTTTCATGTTTGAATTAATGGCATGAGAGCTTCCCCTCAGGATAACCGAGCTTCCGGCTTTAAGACAGAGAACAGAGCAGTCTACAGTGACATTGGGCCTGGCTTCATATATTATGCCAATTACTCCAAAAGGAACTCTTATATTATTTAAAGACAAACCATTTGGCAGGTTGTACCCAAAAATTACTTCACCGACTGGATCGATAAAATTGACAACATCCATGATGCTCTCAG
>CAYNMO010000156.1:2461-5898 GCA_964398155.1 uncultured Actinomycetota bacterium
TGAATCAAGCCTAAGCCTGTCTAAAAGGCTTTCGCTTATTTTATCCTTTTTTGCATTATCGCAGTCAATGGTATTTGCATTTATTATTTCGTGGCAGTTCTCAACAAGAGCAGAGGAGATATCTTTTAATACCTTATTTTTTTCCATCGTGCCGGCATTTGCCAGAAAAAATGAAGCTTCTCTTGATTTTTTTGCTATTTCACTTATTATGCTCATTTTTCCTCCCAAATTAAATAAATAAAAAAATACGCCATTTCAGAGCCATCAACCTCGCCAGTTAAGGCACTTTGACCAAAGCCAGTCCACCGGTCTGTCCAGGAATTAGAATATAAACTTATCACATAATATATACAGCAGGGCGTCTTGCTCTTAGATACAGTATATTGTTTTCCTGGCATTAAAATATATTGCTCAGGGAAATGTTCCATGTCACAAAATTATCTGACATGAACTGCCCTTTATTTCTGATGCCATAAATAGCTACAGAAATATTTTATATAATAAATAAAAAATTAAAACACAACAAGGTTGTCTCTGTGAATTACTTCACAGCTTAAATCAGATCCGAGCATGTCAAATATTTCTTTTTCGTGTTTGCCTTTTATCATGCTTATATTTTCACTTGCAAGATTTGAAATACCTTTTGCTATTATCCTTGCATCAGCTGATACAACTATAATATTGTCACCTTTTTTAAAGCATCCGTCCACAGTGATTACGCCGACAGGCAAAAGACTTCTGCCTTTTTTGACAATAGCTTCCTCGGCACCTTTGTCTATTTTAATGCTTCCTTTGGTTACCATTCCAAATGCAATCCATCTCTTCATGCTGGTGATTCTCTTTTTTTCTTCCGGAATAAAAAAAGACCCCAGATTCTCACCCTCCAGGATCCTCTCAATTACCCGTGGCTGCCTGCTATTTGCAATAACCATGGGAATTCCAGAAAAAGAGCATATTTTTGCAGATCTTATTTTTGTAGCCATCCCACCTGAACCAAAACTGGACCCTATTCCTCCTGCAACTTTTTCAATTTCCTCTGTAATATTATCTACAAAGGAGATAAGTTTTGCATCCTGATTGTCCTGAGGATTTTTATCAAACAGTCCGTCTATATCCGATAGAATAACAAGCAGATCTGCCTCAATTAATCCAGCTATTAAAGCAGCCAGTGTATCATTATCTCCAAATTTAATTTCATCGAGTGCAACACTGTCATTTTCATTAATTATCGGTATAACATCAAGGTCAAGCAGACTTATAATGGTATTTTTTATATTAAGATACTGCTCTCTTCTTGAAGTATCTTCGCGGGTAACAAGTATCTGTCCGACTTTCTTATTGTTTTTGAAAAAATAACTGCTGTAAACTCTCATCAGGTCATGCTGGCCAACGGCTGCAACAGCCTGGAGAATGGAATATTTTTTTGGTCTTTCTTTGAGATTGAGATATTTGAGTCCTGCAGCAATGGCGCCGCTTGTGACAATTATGATTTCCAGATTATGGTCTCTTATTTTTGAGACTTCACCCGTAAACTTTTGAAGATTTTCCAGATCAAGTCCTCCGACAGGAGATGTCAGGCTGCTTGAGCCAATTTTAACAACTATTCTCTTTACCTTTTTAAGATATTTTTTCCTTAAATCTTCCATTTGGCTAATCAACCAGTTCAAAGACAAGTTTGCCTATAATAACAGTCGAACCTTCCTTAATGCCCATTTTTTTTAGTTTATCACCAATATTCATTTTTTTTAATTTATTCTTTAAGTAATCAAGAGCTTCTCTGTTGTCAAGATCTGTCATTGCAACGATACGCTCCAGATTTTTATTTTCAACAAAATACTCATTGTTTTTGTTTGTTATTTTTATATTTTCTATGCTTAAAGTTTCTTCGTCCAATTCATATACTTTGATTTTATCTGTCTCTGCGTTAAGCAGCTTTTCATCAGCAAGAATATTTTTTTCAGTTTTTACTATTTCGCTTAAAGTTTTTATAAGATCTTTTATATTTTCCCCTGTTTGGGCCGAAATAGGTATTATTTCGGCGTCTGCCAGCTTGGAAAGTTCTTTTTGAGCCTTTTCAATTAATTTTTTGTCAGAGATAAGGTCTATTTTATTAATGACTATAATATATTTTTTTTCATAAAGGCTTTCATTATACTGCCTCAGTTCATCACGCAGCTCCATAAAAGTTCTTGACAGTTTTTTCTTGTCTTCACTCAGACCACTGCAATCCAGAACCATTACTATAGTTATTGTTCTCATGATATGCCTTAGAAACTTATCTCCGAGCCCTACTCCAAGATGAGCATCCTTAATTAAACCAGGGATATCCGCAACTACAAAACTGTCGTTGCCGTAAAATACAACTCCAAGATTTGGAGTTAAAGTAGTAAATGGGTAATCAGCAATTTTTGGTCTAGCATTGGAAATCATGCTTATAATAGTTGATTTGCCAGCATTAGGAAAACCGACAAGCGCAGCATCTGCTACAAGACGAAGCTCCAGATCAAACCATAACTCCTGGGTTTCTTCACCTTTTTCGGCAAATGAAGGAAATTTAAGTCTTTGTGATACAAAGCTTGCATTTCCTCTTCCGCCCTTACCGCCTCTAAGAATAAGAAGTTTGTCGCCGGCCTCTTCAAGATCACAAAGTATTTCACCTTTTTGATTTTTTATAATTGTTCCCACCGGAACACTTATGTAAAGATCGGCTCCGCTCCTGCCTGCTTTTTTATTTGATGACCCTCTCTGTCCGTTATCAGCTTTATGATGGATCTTGTCCTTAAAGCAATACAATGTGCTTAAACTTCGGGTAGCAACTACTATAACGTCTCCGCCTTTACCTCCGTTACCGCCGCAGGCAATTTTTTTCACCCTGTCTTTCAATAGAAAAAAGGATGCGCTTCCGGAACCTCCGTTCCCTGCTTTTATATTTATTTTTGCTTCATCTAAAAACATAGTAGGATAATTATATCATTTATGCTGATAACAAAAAATCTGGCTTCAAATTCTGCCAGATTTTTTAAAGAAAATAATTTATTTATTTTTACGACATATTAATATGCTTAAAAATCCGGTTTCCCTGCATCAATAAAAGTACCGTTAAACCAAACGAATCGCGAAACCTGATTAAAAGCAGGCAAACATATTTATGCCTGCGCTATTACATTTATTACTTTGCCTTTTTTGGTGTTTTTGATAAATTCCAGAACACCATCAGTCTTTGCAAACAAGGTAAAGTCCCTTCCTATGCCAACATTTTCACCAGGCCTGAACTTGGTTCCCCTTTGTCTTACAATAATGTTGCCGGCTTTAATTAACTCTCCAGCAAACATTTTAACTCCTAAATATTTAGGGTTGCTGTCTCTGCCATTTCTGGAGCTTCCAACACCTTTTTTACTTGACATAATCTACCCCTTGATTTATTTTTTTACAGTTAT
>CAYNMO010000157.1:0-5561 GCA_964398155.1 uncultured Actinomycetota bacterium
AGGTGAGAAAATAAATCACAAAAAACATGAGATATTTTTACAGATAAAAGCACCTGCTTATCACAATCTTCATATACAGCAGGATAAAAAAACAGGTATTTATAATGTTGAAATAATCTTTGATGTTTAAAACATATGGGAAATTTTTAAAGCAAGGAGAAAATATGAAAAAATATGAGATTAAAAAAATATCTGATTTTAAATGGGAGCTGGTTTTAAATAAAAATCTCGGGATGAGAGTTCCTGGCATAATTTTTTCCGACAAAGAGATGATTGACTACACATCGGAGGAAGAAACTTTATTGCAGGTTGCAAATGTTGCAGCATTGCCGGGGATAGTGAATGCTTCTTATGCAATGCCAGACATTCATTACGGGTATGGTTTCCAAATTGGGGGAGTAGCAGCTTTTGACATGGAGGAAGGAATTATTTCACCTGGATGAGTCGGTTTTGATATTGCCTGCGGAGTAAGACTTGTACGTTCAGATCTTGAATATAAAGATGTGAGAGGGAAGCTGGAACAGCTGATGAACAGTATTTTTGCCGATGTCCCCAAAGGTATTGGAACCAAAGGCAAAATAAGGCTAACTGAAAAGGAAATCAAAAATATTTTTACCAGCGGGGCATTATGGGCTATCAAAAACGGCTATGGTGAAGAAAAAGACAGATATAGCATAGAAGAAAACGGATTTATGGATGGTGCAGAACATTCAAATGTAAGCAAAGAAGCAATTATAAGGGGTTTTGAACAAGTCGGTTCACTTGGATCAGGCAATCATTTTATTGAAGTACAAAAAGTGGAAGAAATATTTAATGAGAATGCAGCCAGAAAAATGGGATTATTCAAAGACCAGGTCACTTTAATGATACATTCCGGTTCAAGAGGTCTGGGACATCAGATATGCAGTGATTATATTAAAATAATGTCAGAAGCTTCAAAAAAATATAATATATTTTTACCGGACAGGCAGCTGGCCTGCGCTCCCATAAAATCATCTGAAGGTATGAGGTATTATTCTGCAATGGTCTGCGCAGCCAACTTTGCACTGGCAAACAGAGAGTGTCTTACTCACTGGGTCAGGATTGTTTTTGAAAAAACATTCGGCAAATCCTACAACAAACTGGGGCTTGATCTGGTTTATGATGTCTCACACAATATTGCCAGGTTTGAAAAGCATATGATTAATGGCAAAGAAAAAGAGTTTTGCGTGCATAGAAAAGGAGCAACCCGTTCATTTGGGCCTGGCAGCAGCGAAATTCCTGATGAATACAAGCACTTGGGGCAGCCGGTAATTATACCTGGAGATATGGGTAGATATTCATATGTTCTGCTGGGAACAAAAAAAGCCATGAGCGAGAGTTTTGGTTCTACCTGTCATGGAGCAGGCAGGCTGCTTTCAAGAACAAATGCCAAAAAAAGAATCAGCGGAAGAGAGCTCCAGAAAGAACTTTTTGACAAGAAAGGCATTATAGTTTTGGCAGGCAGTATGTCTGGTCTTTCAGAGGAAGCTCCTTTTGCTTACAAGGATGTAAGAAATATTGTGGACATTGCAGAAAAAGCAGGGCTATCAGAAAAAGTTGCAAAATTAGTTCCTCTTGGTGTAATAAAAGGATAAAACGATAAATTGACTAATTCATGCTGTTTGGTTCCATGCCAATAACTCATTTATCCATGATCCCATTTTTTAAATAAACCTTATTCCAAAGGAAAATATTCTACAATTACTTTAATTAATCTTAATTTAGTAAGTGTGTGTCTAACTTGCGGGGTTCATATAATCTCTTAATTTATTAAAATAAATAGAAAAACAGAATTTAATTTTAAAATTTAAAAAAAATTTATTAAAAATATAAAAAATTAACCAAAATAAAGTAAATTTAATAAAAATAAAGTAAAATTTTATAATATTTAACAAATATTAAAATAAATAACGAAATTTTATAAAATATTAAATAATTTGATAAAATTTTATAAATTGTTAAAATTAATGATATAATTTTATAAAATATATTTATTTTGTATAAAATTTTAAAAAATTATATTAAAATATATATAAATTATAGTTTTTTAACAAAAATATATAATTTAAAAAAATTTATTAAAAAAAAGGATATAAGAGGTAAAAAAATGAGAGGTATAAATATATTTACCGAATTCTCCCAAAAAGCAGGCGAAAAAATCGATGCCAAGAACATTAAGATAGATGATACCACTCTTAGAGATGGGGAGCAGACAGCAGGCGTTGTTTTTGCAAACGACGAAAAAATACATATTGCTAAAATGCTTGATGATATTGGTGTTCACCAGATCGAAGTAGGTATACCTGCGATGGGCGGAGACGAAAAAGAAGCCATAAAAAAAATAGCTTCCATGGGATTAAATTGCAGCCTTCTTGCATGGAACAGAGCTGTTATCTCAGATCTCGAGGATTCTGTAGAATGCGGTGTTGATTCAGTTGCCATATCCATTTCTTCATCTGATATTCACATAGAACAAAAATTAAGGAAAACCAGAGAATGGGTTCTGGAAAGTGTCAGAAATTCAGTTGAATATGCAAAGAAATATAATCTTTATGTTTCTGTAAATGCCGAAGACGCATCGAGGACAGACATGGAATTTCTTCTTCAGTTTGCAAGAAACGCAAGAGATGCCGGTGCAGACAGACTAAGATATTGTGATACTCTTGGCATAATGGATCCCTTTGAAACGTTTATGAGGATTAAGACAGTACGAGACATAGTCGGTATTGATATTGAAATGCACATGCATAATGATTTTGGAATGGCAATTGCAAATTCCATTGCCGGAATAAAAGCAGGGGCAAAATATGTTAACACCACGATAAACGGATTAGGAGAAAGAGCAGGAAATGCTGCTTTTGAAGAACTTGTTATGGCGCTAAAGTATATAGAAAGCATTGACCTTGGATTCAATACAAAAAAATTCAGGGGACTTTCTGAATATGCTGCAATAGCTTCTGACAGAAGTATTCCAACCTGGAAGCCAATAGTAGGAGCCAACATTTTTGTTTTCGAAACTGAAAACAGAGTAAAATTATACAATGCCAATCCCAGGAATTATGAGCTTTATGACCCTGAAGATGTAGGACTTGACACCAAAATAATAATAGGAAAATATTCAGGTCTTTTTTCTTTAAATTCGAAACTTAAATCAATGGGATACAGTTTTGAAGAAAAACAGCTATTGGAGTTGCTTGAAATTGTAAGAAACAAGTCAATTTCACTAAAAAGATCATTATTTGATACTGAAATAGTTGAAATGTGCCAGTCTTATTCCAAATCGAATTAAAGATAAAATGAGGTAGATTTATTTTTTAATTCAGGAAGGAATTTTGTTAATTTTTAATAGTTTTGATTTAAATATAAAGGAGTAGCAATGAGTGCTGATAATTTAAGCAAACATATAAATATCATAGATTCAACATTAAGAAGCGGCGAGCAGACAGCAGGCGTGGTTTTTTCAAAGAACGAAAAAATGAGAATTGCCAAAATACTTGATGAAATAGGAGTACCGGAGATTGAAGTCGGCGTACCTTCGATTGCTCAGGCCGAAAGAGATGCAATAAAAGAAGTAATGGGACTTAATCTAAGCTGCAAAATCTTTGGTTACTGTGAAGCAGATCCAAAAGAAATAGGATATGTTTCGGATTGTGGATTAAAAAATGTTGTAATTACTGTATTTACTTCAGAAGAATTAATTAAGGAAAAATATGAAAAAGGCAAACCAGGTCTTATCTCCAAATTAAAAGACACAATTAAGGAAATCAAGAACAGTAACATGGATTTCATTATTAGTGCCGAAGATGGGACAAGAGCTGACCTTGAGCTTATACTTCAAATAATTCATCTTGCAAAGAACAAGGGAGCATTAAGAGTCAGGATATGCGACAGCGTAGGTGCACTTGATCCTTTCAAAACATTTTTAAGAATTAATACAATACTTTCGACTGTTGATTTTCCTTTGGAAGTGCATACAAAAAACAATTTCGGAATGGCTACAGCTAACGGACTTGCGGCAATAAGGGCCGGTGCTGTAAGCATAATGACAGCCGTAAACGGACTTGCAGAAGGAACCAGTAATGCAGCATTCGAAGAAATAGTAATGGCTTTAAAATATCTGGAAAATATTGATCTCGGAATTAACACATCCAGGTTCAGAGAATTATCAGAGTATGTTGCAAAAGCTTCTGCAAGGGCAATACCTATTTGGAAATCAATTGTTGGAACAAATGTTTTTGCTCATGAATCAGGCATACATACTGATGGCGTATTAAAAAATCCCAAAAATTATGAAGCTTTTGAACCGACAGAAGTAGGGCTTACAAGGCAGATTGTTGTTGGCAAGCATTCCGGATCACATACCATACTTCATAAATTTAAAGAATTCGGGATAGATCTAACTGATGGCGAATCAAATGAGATTCTAGCATTAACAAGAGCAATGTCCGTTGATTTAAAAAGGCCATTATTTGACAAGGAGCTTATGTATATATTCAGAGACTATACTGAAAGCAAAAACAAAAATAAAAAGCAAATGGAAAGCCATAGCTAGTCAGATTAGACTACTTTACTTATAATAATTTTGTAGGGAGGATTTTTTGGACAAGACTATTTCGGAAAAAATAATAAGCAGCCATGCGGGCAGAGATGTTTATGCCGGCGATATTGCTGTTGTGGACGTGGATGTTGTAATGGCTCAGGACGGCACAGGACCTCTTGCTGTCAGTCAGCTTAAGAAAATGGGGTTTGAAAAAGTAAAAAACCCGACAAAATCAATTTTTTTTATTGACCATGCCTCTCCAAGCCCAAGGAAGGAACTTTCTAACTCACAATCAGTGTTAAGAAATTATGCCAAAAACGCAGGGATGGTTTTGAGTGATGTTGGCAGGGGAGTCTGCCATCAGATACTTGTAGAGGATTTTGTTTCACCTGGCCAGATAGTTATAGGTGCCGATTCCCATACCTGCACACCTGGCGCTCTGGGCGCTTTTTCAACAGGAATGGGATCTACTGATATCGCTGTGGGTTTTGCTCTTTCAAAGACCTGGCTGATGGTTCCTCAGACAATTAAAATTAATTTTATAAACGAACCATGTAAAGGAGTATATGCCAAGGATCTGATTATTTATCTGATCGGGCAGATAACTGCTGAAGGAGCAACCTATAAAGCTCTTGAATTTGGGGGCAGTTATGCAAAAAAAATGACAATTGATGACAGATTTACCATTTCAAACATGGCAGTTGAAGCCGGTGCAAAGGCAGGAATCTTTGAAAGTGATGACATAACAGAAAAGTTTTTAAAATCACAGGACAGAGAAAATGAATACAGGGAAATACGTGCTGATAAAAATCCTGTATATGAGCAGACCATAGAAATAGACTGTTCAATGGTTGAGCCAATGATTTCAATGCCGCATACAGTCGATAACACCTGCACTATTGGCAATATTGGAAAAGTTAGAGTAGATCAGGTGCTTATCGGTACCTGCACTAACGGAAGGCTTATTGATTTAAGGGTTGCTGCCGATATTTTAAAAGGG
>CAYNMO010000157.1:5571-5883 GCA_964398155.1 uncultured Actinomycetota bacterium
AGTGCTTGATGATAAAAATGTAAGGCTGATAGTAGTCCCTGCTTCAAAAAAGGTGTACCTCGAAGCAATTAAAGAGGGCATAATCGAAACCCTAATTGAAAGCGGCGCTGCTGTTCAGTCACCAGGATGCGGACCATGCGTGGGCGTGCATCAGGGAATACTGGGAGACGGGGAAGTATGTCTTTCAACGCAGAACAGAAATTTTAAAGGCAGAATGGGAAATCCTGATTCGTTTATATATCTTTCCTCGCCGGCAGTTGCAGCATACAGTGCTTTAAAGGGTTATATATCAGATGTCAGGGAAATACTTTA
>CAYNMO010000158.1:0-5829 GCA_964398155.1 uncultured Actinomycetota bacterium
ATTATTCATAAAAACCTGTACTTTCTTGATTCTTGTTATTTAATACACAATAATTTTTCAAATTCGTTTTGAATCTGCCTGCATGAATCATATAGTATTGCTGTGTCAACCTTGTAAGTGATAAATTGGATTCCAAGTTCTTTAAATCTTTTTAAATCATCGACATTGTGAATCATGCAACCTGCAGATTTACCTTTGGCTCTTATCTTTTTCACTGCATTTTCCAAAGATTCGACTACTATTTTGTTTTTTACATCCCCCGGAATACCTAAAGCTGCTGACAAATCGTATGTTCCTATGTATACTAAATCCAAATCAGGATCATCAATTATATTATCCAAGTCCTTTATGGCATTAATGCCTTCAAGAATTATTCCAACCAGCACTCTGTCATTTTGTTCCTTAAAATAACTTGGTCCACGGTTATTGTATGCTCCTGCTCGCACATAGGGGTTAAATCCTCTTATCCCAGTAGGCGAAAATTTACTGAAGGAAACTGTTCTCTTCCGGTCCTCAACATCTTGTATTTGTGGCACAATAATTCCTGAGGCACCAATATCAAGGGCTCTCAGAATATCTGCTTCGCTATTCTGGGGAACCCTTACTATCGCTTCACATCCAGCGCACTCAGCAGCCATAATCATATCCTGAGCAAGCGTATAATCCATTGGTCCATGCTCCATATCTATTATGACAAAATTGAATCCTGCCTTTGCCATGATGTTTATTACAACCGTACTGGGTATATCACACCATGTTCCTAAAACGAATTCGCCATGTTTCATTCTTGTTTTTATCATTATTTTTAACCCTGACTCCCTGCGCATGTTTTTACCTGATTATTTTAAACACCTTTTTTCTATTTCCTTGAGCCTTTCGATTGAGAGCTTCGCGTATTCGTCACGCAGTGGTTTAAACCTTTGAATATTTGCAGCTAGGTAGGTATCTGCTACAGGCGGCAATGGTTCAAGGCTTAGTGTTCTGATATATCCAATATCAATAAGAGCCTTTACGTGGGCATCCCAATCTATGTGTCCTTCACCTACAGCCTGACGGTTGCTATCAGCAACATGGAAATTTATCAGGGCACTCCCAGCCTGTCTAATAGAATTTGCAGGATTAGCATCTTCAATATTCATATGAAATGTATCAAGGTGCAGTTTTACTGAAGACAAATTTACTTCATTCATCATTTTTAAGCCTTGTTCACCTGTATTTACTAAAAGCACTTCAAATCTATTTGCCGGCTCTATTGCAAGCATAACTCCTTTTTTCTCCGCATATAATCCAGCTTCTCCTATAGATTCAACAGCATATTTCCACTCTTCATCAAAAGCCCTCAGCCAATCGTATTCGTCCAACGGATTGCAGTTATGCGGTTTTGTTCTGGTAACTTCTGAAGGAACGACAATAACCACTTCAGCTCCCAAATCGTTTGCAAAGTCACAGCAATCCTTTACATATTTTACTGCATTGGCTCTGATTGAATGATCCGGATCACTAAGGTCCCTTTCAGCAGTATATATTCCTGCCAAAGTCATAACTTTAACTCCAGTCTTCTTGACAAGAGTTTTGATTTCAGCGTTGTTATATTTCTCAGGTTCGCCCATTAATTCAATTCCGTCGTACCCAAAACGCTGCAACCGATCAAATGTGACTTTTAAATCTTCCTCACCATAAACCCAGTTACTGATAATATACTTAAATGCCATAACTTCCCCTCCGCATTCTTTATAGTTATTTTGTCTTTGAAAACTTGTTTCTTAACTACATATTTTAATAATATGCTGGAACATGTTTTTGCTGTTGTAGTAGATGAATTCCTCTCCATCAATGCTGCCACTTTGTGCAATTGGAACACCAATATCTCGAAATCTTGCTTTGGCTTTTTCAAAATCGCTGACTTTATAAGTTAAGTTATGGAAACCTTCTCCACCGGGACTTAATCTTGAATACTCAGCAAAGATACTGTTGTTATCTACCGGCTGGATTAGCTCAAACTCTGTTTCCCCGATTTTAGTTGTGGCAACCTTATAAGAGCAGTTACTTGATTCTCCAAATACTTTCATGCCTTTAACGCTGTCCTTGTTATAGTCAACAATTTTCCAGGGCCCAACATTAAATTCATCTTTATATGTTTTTAGTGTCGCATCCAAATCTTTTACCACTATTCCAACCCGGATTATACCTGTTAAAACAGGTTCGCCACTGAAATCCAAATCACTTGACGGATAAACTCCATAATTCTTGTATTTTGCTATTTCATCAAGATCCTGCCGATGAAACTCTGTTGTATGTTTGAGCTGTTTAAAGCTATCGAGGTAATTAAAATTGCAGCAACCGTGCCAATCTCCTGACTGGTTTATAGTAATGCCTTTGGTTTTGAAATACTCTACAGCTTCGTCAAATTCTCTGTCCAATGCGTATGCAATATGCTGAAGGCCTCCTCCATGGCTTATAAGGTATTTTGCATACAGGCTTCTGTCATCCAGTGGCTCACAAAACTCAAATTGAACATTACCTATATCGCAAATAGCAAGAGCCATTGCATAATCAACTCTTTTACCACCTATAGTCATATCTTTACAGCAGGTTGGGTTAAAGTCATAGAATTCCCATGGACCAACACCAAGAAGATCGGCAAATCTTTTTACTGATTCTCTTGTATTCCGCGTCACGACCGCCACCTGGCGGATTTTTGTAAATATTGATTTCATAATAACTCCCCTTTTTTTAGTTCAAATAAATACAGTTTTTATGCATACATTTCCAAAACTGACTATATTAATTTTTCTTTATCCGCAATTGAATTGCCTCTCAGCTCTCATACTTTAAAATACTCTCTTTCCCTTGTTTTAAAATCAGAACATCTTTTCATGCTACAAGTTTTTTAAAGTATGGTTTATAAATCACCTGAAAAAGCATACACTCGTTTTATAAATTCATAATATTTTCCAGGTATTTATTTGTACCAGTCAAATGCCGGCGTATCGAGATAAGTGACAACATTCTTTGTTTCCATATAGGCTTCCAGTCCTTCTCTGCCTAACTCACGTCCTAAACCACTTTGTTTGTATCCTCCATACGGAGCCTGCGAGAATACAAAATTATGAATATTTATCCATATAGTCCCGGCCTTTATTTTCCTTGCTATTACATGACCTTTTCTTAAATCTTCAGTAAATATACTTCCTGCCAAACCATATTTTGTATCATTTGCTGCCTTTATAAGTTCTTCCTCATTTTCAAAAGTTGCAACCACCAAAACAGGTCCGAATATTTCTTCGCGATAGATTGTCATATCTGGTTTGACGTTGTCAAAAACTGCAGGCATTATAAAATATCCGTCTTTTAGTTTGCCCTCTGTTGGGACCACGCCTCCACAAACCAATTTAGCGCCTTCTTTGTTTCCCTTTTCTATATATCCCAATACTTCATCCTGATGGGATTTTGATATCATTGGCCCCATTTGAGTTGATTCATCAACACCGGGCCCTACACGTATTGCCTTAACTGCAGGTATAAATTTTTCCATAAACTTATCATGCACTGACTTGTCTATTAATACACGTGTTGCTGCACAACAGCACTCTCCCTGATTTAGAAAGGCTCCGAATAATATCGCTTTAACTGCTGTGTCGAGATTTGCATCTTTTAAAACAATAGCCGGGGACTTTCCTCCCAGCTCCAGAGATGCGGAACTAATACAACAAGAAGCTTTTTGCATAACCATCGCCCCGATATCCGTTGAACCAGTGAAACTAAACTTGTCTATAAGATTACTATTAGTGATGGCTTCCCCAACAACTGACCCCTTTCCGGAAACAATATTTACTACTCCTTTAGGAAGCCCTGCTTCCAGAAATATCTCTCCAAGCATTATGGTTGTTAGAGGTGTAAATGTTGCAGGTTTTATTACCATGGTATTCCCAGCTGCAATAGCAGGAGCTATCTTTCTTATTGCCAGTGCGACAGGAAAATTCCAAGGAGTTATGGCTCCTACAACACCAATAGGTTCTTTAATTGTATAGTCCAGAACTCCTGCGCCTGCAGGGATACAGTCTCCATTAACACTGACGATAAGGTTTCCGTAATATTCAAAACAGTCTGCAGTCATCGGGATATCAAATAGCTTGCTCTCGGTTATTGGTTTGCCAACATCCAGTGTTTCAATTAACGCAAATTCATCTGCACGCCTTAGAAGAATATCCGCACATTTTTTAAGAATACGGCTTCTTTCCAACGCACTCATCTGTGGCCATGGGCCCTCATCAAACGCAACTCTTGCAGCTTTTATGGCATTTTCAACATCTAGTGTGGTCGCAGATGATACAATTGCAATATTCTCTCCCGTTGCAGGATCTGCTGATAAAAAAGTGCCCTTGTCTGAAGCGTCACGCCATTCATTGTCGATAAAAAGCTTGTAAGTTTTCATTTCGAGTCTCCTTTTTTGTTTTGGATATTAATTATTGTCAAAACTTTTATTAATTAAAAAAAATATTTTTTAAAAATTTCACCTAATTTTCAAAAAGTAAAAATTTGTAAAAAAACTATCTTTAATATTTTTACATATAAAACATATAAATTTTAAAAATTCTGTTTATTAGTAGCTACAAAAACTTTAAAGTTATGTGTAAAATAATTATTTGTTCTATTTATTTTAGTTAATAATTATATTTATTTTTCATTCTGGGGTGGACCCAAACTCCACCCCAGCCTGTATATTTTTAATTTAACTATTACAGATTACATGAAATAGACATCTGCAAAGTAAATTCCAAATATTTTACCAACCCTGTGCTGCATACGCTTCAATATTTGATTTATCAAAAACTATTGGCTCAGACGCTGTAAATGCTTTACCTTCCATAGGTATAGTAGGAGGGATAACTAGTCCGATTTCTTCTTGTGCCGGACCACCCATCATTGCCATGCCATTTTCCAGTTTCCCGCCATCTAACCATACTTTAAATAAATAACTTGTTACATAACTTGTTACTCCTGGATCATAAAGTAAGCATGCGTCTACAGAACCGTCCATAATGTAATCTTTATTCTGAGTTGGCCCAGAAGTTCCAACTACTGCTATTTTTTCCTGAAGACCTTTTTCCTGTATAGCTTTGCCGACTCCTGCAGGTGCAGGTGAACTAAAAGCTAGAATACCTTTTAAAGTTGGGTAAGCTTTAATAACTTCCAAAGTTTTTTGATAAGCTATTTGTTCCTGCTCTTCAGTGGGTATTGGGTCAGCCACCAGATTCAATTTTGGATATTTTTCCTTAGCATAAGCCAATGCAAAATCAATCCACACATTAAGGTTTTCAGCAGTTAATCCACCTGTGATTATTGCATAATCTCCTTCTGGTCCCATATATTTTACCAATTGTTCTACCAATGCTTCTCCATATGGTTTGTTAGCAATTGCAAGAACCTCATAATCGAAAGCTCCCGCTGCTCCTGGCACGTCCCATGCAATAGTCTTAACACCCATGCTCATAGCTTTTTGCATAACCGTAGCCGATGCAGCTGAATCATTAGATGATACTGCAAGACAGTCGATACCTTTTGCAAGTGCATCTTCAATTATCTGGATTTGTCCTGTAACGTCCGGTTCATTGGGTCCTGTATATGTTACTTCCATACCAAAATCCTTTGAAGCCCACTTGGTTGATTCGTCCTGACGGTTGCAATATGGAATTCCTATAAGTTTTTGCACAAATAGAACTTTTGCTCCTGCACTTCCGGCAGCGGCAGCTGTAGTTTCTGCTGCAGTTGTGGCGGCAGCTGTAGTTTCTGCTGCAGTTGTGGCGGCAGCTGTAGTTTCTGCTGCAG
>CAYNMO010000159.1:0-5769 GCA_964398155.1 uncultured Actinomycetota bacterium
GCATTTTTGAAGAAGGCGTCAGGTGCATTGCTCTCGGAGCAGTAATCAAACCGCGCAGCTATTACAAGGGTATAATGTATGGAATTGGGCATGGCGGCGGCGGCGAATCAATGATATTTGTAGGGCTTACAACAATAGCCAATTTTGTCGTTTTCAAGTTCTTCCCGAATATACTTCCGGTAAATATAGTTTCACAAATTGAGCAGGTCGCCTGGTATCTGCCGCTGGTAGGAGCAATGGAAAGAATCTTTGCAATAGCCATTCAGATAGCTTTTTCAGTCCTTATTATGTATGCATTTATGTACAGGAAATACTATATTATTGCAGTAACTGTAATATTTCATGCGATTGTCGATCTTGTGGCATTTTATCTTAACTATAAGTTTGGCTTCTGGTATGCAGAAATCGGTGTGGCAGTTTTTGCGATAGTGGGCATTATTATAATATTTAAATTTAAGCCTCGCAGTGCTGCCGCAGGCGAAGACAAATTGACAATTGACAGTGTTTCTAATCCTTAAACTAAGGCGGGCCCACCAGTAGAAATGCAGGCAAGCCTTTAATTGACAGCTGATAGATCTTGCGATTATAGAATTGTTAACGCATAAATGTGAAAGCGTCTTTTATCATTGCAGTACAAGAGAGTTTATCATCGTGTAGAATATACTTATGGAACTATCCAGGTAAATGTCATTGTTTACTATTCCATAAAAAAAGTACAGCTTGCCGGTATGCTCTATAAAACAAAAAGGCAGTGTCCATTCATCACTTGCTCCATCTTTGAATACATTAATGATCTCATAATAGTTATAACCACCCGCAGTGGTGGAACTGTTATTTGTTGATTTGACTGATTGTAGTTTTTTATCTAAAACGAAGGGTGCAGAAACATCGTCTGCAAATTTTTGATAAAACTCTTCGGAAAAATCTTTAATACCTGGATTAACTGAAAATAAAAACCCGATTTCCATTTTTTCAGAAGGCGGGGTCAGCTGCACCTGCAGGACGTTGTCTTTAATATCTTCAAAATAGGTCCATTTATCCGGAATAGCAAAAACTGCGGCATACTTATTATTGGCATATAATGACTTGTCTTTAAAACCTGCTACATCCAGTGGAGTTTCCAATACTTCAAAATCATAAGAACAGCCAGTATTATTATCTATATCAATATTATCTATATTATCCATATTATCTATATTAACTATTTTATCTATGTTATCTATATAAATCCTGGCTGTGTATTTGCCGGCAGCAATTATCCCCTTGCTGCTTTGAAAACCAAATGAAATGTAGGCAGGATTTGATTTATCTTTTTCAATTATATGTTCCGATTCAAGAACCATGCCGCCATCTTCATTAAACCACTGGACATTTACCGAACTTCCTTTAACAAGAAAGTTTAACTTTATACAGGCATAGACAGTATCTGTCTGCGCAAATTTGCTTTTAATACTTAAAGGTTCAAGTAATTCATTTACTGAATCAGAAAAATCAATGGATAGAATTTTCATTTGTGAAATTTCTGCCGGCTCTTGTTCTTTGATCTCAAATGTGCCCGTGGATTGCAGGATTTCGTTATTGTAGAATTCAACCATATAGCGGCCTGGCATTAAAGTTGTGTTTTTCTCCCTGTTTTCAAAGACTGAAACCACATAACCGCTCTTATACCCGGTTTTTGGTGAAAACGTATAGACTTTCGTTTTTAATTCTTCACCGCTGCTGACATTGACCCACTTAAAAAAGTATGTGTCATTTTTTGTGACATTTTGGTAGCGTACAGTTGAAAATATCCTGGTTGCCGATGTTTTAAAAGAAGTTTTTAAAACAAGGGGTTCAAATGTATTTTCATTTATCTGCTCGCAGATTACCACACCTTCAAATACAGGTTGTGAGCTGCAAGAAGGTAATGTAATTAAAAGGTGTATACCAAATAACAATATTAACAACATCGAAAATTGTTTAAAAACTATTTTAAAATTCTTAGAATATTTCATTTTTTATGGAAATAATATTTTACCATTTACCCTTAATACCAAATTAGATGACAGCCCCAAAAACCTTTCGGACTGTCATCTAATTTACAAGTATAAATAATCAGCTTTTTTTCAGTTATCTTCTCCTGATTTTTTTTACCAGTGACATTACTACAAGTGCAAGTCCACCGGCGATTGTTGAAAATCCGCTGATGGAAATTACAGGGCTTATTCCTGTAAATGCAAGCACCTGAATAACTCCTGTTGTCAGGGCTGCAACTTCCACACCACCTGCTGCTCCAGTTGTAGTGGTAATAGTAGGGGTGCCGCCCCCACTGGGAGCTGTCTGGAATTGTGCATTTATTATCGCAGGTTTTGAAATATTGATAATATTATAGGGTGAGATTGCACCCTGCGAAATATCAACATCCGTAACATCCTGGATAATAAAGCCTCCGTCAGGTGTTGGAATAGATGCATAGTTACGCCCGGCCGTCAGAAGCATAAGCATTCCCTCATTATTGATTGAACCATTAGCTCCGGCAGTTGAGTATATTGAATACTGGGTTGCATCATCATATGGATCTTCACTTGCTTTTACACAAAGCCTTTGCGGATCATAGAATCTCCACCATAAAAAACAGTAGCTTTCCGGCTTTTCCCAAAGGTTCTTTTCATAGTCAGGTCCGCACCAGGGATCTTTTTCTACAATTGGATTTAACACTGCTCCTCCTGGCAGTGTCGAATTATCTATGCAAACTGGAAATTCCGGTGGAGTTTCATCAAGCGGGTCTTCGTCGTTTACATACTCAAGCTTGAATGCATCCTGGTCCTTCTTGTCATATGGAAGCCCTACAGTATCAAGACATTTGTCTTTATCAATGTCAACCCATGCGCCGATTTTGACAACCATTATATCGGGGTTATTTCCTGCTACTCCATCATCAGGGAATGTCGGATCTACAGCATTGTAGTCAACACCTGCCCAGGGATAGAAGTAGTAATAGCTTGTTGCAACACCATCTGTATCACCTACATCAACCAGGTCCGGTGTATCAACCATATTTGCTATTGTTTCAGTCACAAGACTGTCAGGAGCAAAGCTCACATTATATGAGCCTGGCAGTAAATAAAGGAATACCGGTTTATCCTGATCTGTCATACCGGGAACCAATGGGTCTTCCATTTTGACAGTCACAATCTGGCCATCTGCAGGAACTACAGGAGTTGTGTCCACAGCGCCATCTTCAAGGATCACCTCGATTGTATTTATGCTGTCAGGATCGATGTCATTAGTTAAATCATCATCGTTATTTGCTTTAACTATTGCTGTCAGGGCATCTGCGATCTTTCCTGAAGTTGTGCCTGTACCGCCATTATCTGTAAAGCTCCAAACTGCTTTTTGCTCCAACTCTGCAGCGTTAGGGACGCATAATCCTGTAGAATTCTCTGCGAGCAATAAAACTGCCTGCTCTGCAAGGTTTGCAATCTCGTCTTTATCTGTAGGGTCTGACAGATTGATTGTGTCTAAGGGACCGCCAGCACCGTCAGGATCAAAGCCATCGAAGTTATTAGTATAGAAATCATTGGATGTGATATCCGTAACAATAAATGGTTTCCCGTCTCCCATTGGATCATTATCTGCAACATCATAAAGGTCACCTTCACAAATAGGCCCTGTAGAATCCAGGCAATAGACATCGAAAACTTCCCCGTTATTGGTGTCTCCAATATCTGTTGTTTCATGATCAGGATGATCCGAGTAATCAAGATCCTTTACCTGGATTGGAGTATTTCCGGCAACATCATCAATAACAGTAGCATTATCCGACCAGTCTTCAGGATTATCTGCTTCATCAACAGTATCTGTTGGTGGCGGGCTTTCTGCAAAAATCATTGATGGAATGCTGAAAAACAATACCAGGGCAAGAATCACACCGAATATTAAATACTTTTTCATTTCAATTCACCTCCTTTAAGCTGGTTTTCTTTTATTTACAAAAAAAACACTCTTCCTGCCGGTTATGGTGTGATGGCCATAGTGCAGGCGCTTTGTTAGTTTATTATCAATGTTGCCAGTATTTTGTTGGTCTTTTATTAGTGTTGTTAGTGTTTTGTTAGTCCTTCATTAGCGCTTTATCAGAATAATATTGGAACCCTATTAATATTTTTTAGAGTTTTATAAGTGCTTATTTAATATTTTATTATTACTTTGTTAGAATCGATGAGTGCTTTTTAAAAAATACTATTAGTACTTTGTTCATATTTATCAGAGCTTTGTTCACGCTCTATCAATATTGCCGGAGTTAATTTTTACCCTTAAAAACCAAAAACCTGCTAAAATCAACGACTTTAGTCGGTTACGCTATTTGCTCCACTTTCCCCAAGCGTCCACTTTTAAGAAAAGCTTCAACGCTTCTAAATTATCTATAGGATATAATAATCCTATAATTACATATTATAAATATTATTATAGAATTGTCAAGTTTTTATTAAAATTTCTTTATAGTTTTTTATCGCTTTATGATTCTTTTTAGAACTTTGTAATAGTTAAATTTCCCTTTTGAATCAGTTTAATTTTTAGTTTTGTACTATTTGAATTTCCGTTTATCAATCTTTTAATATAATTTTCTTTAGACACACCACCGGCAAAGTCATTACCTGTTCTTACACTAATCTTAACATTCTAAGATTTCCTTAACATATTAAAAGCCCGGAAAAGAATCCGGGCTTTTAAATATATTTAGATCATGGAAATAACAAATCTATATTTTCCTGCTTAGCTAACTTCAGATATATAACTTTTATATCTATAATTTTATTTACCTTTCAAAGAGCTCTTTATCTTAATAGTTGTAAACACAGCTCTTAGATAGTGCGCTTTATTACAATTATTTATCTGCCTTCTGAGATAAGCTTTTAGCCAAATATTCTTTTCTTCTTCTCAGTGTAACAATCAGCATTGCAATGCCTGCTATTACTGCTGAGCCACCCGCAATTGGGATAAACGGATTTATACCTGTAAATGCGAGCACCTGGATGCCGCCTTCAGTAAGTCCGCCAACTGTTAAATCACCACCGCCGCCTGTTGGGTCATTTGATACTGCAAAGTTATATGATAGAGCTGTGGGACCAAATATCGCAGGACCGTAAGTATTTGGATCAAGAGCATATCCTGCTGGAGCTACTTCTTCCCTGACATAATATGGATATCCCCATACAAATCCTGTCAATGTAATATATCCGTCAGGTCCTGTAACTGCCCTGTATAATACTGAGCCTGTAGGTGAGCCTGTGAGGACTACATAAGTAGCGCCGGGGACTGGAAGGCCTGTTACTGAATCAACTTTTCTTATCCTTAGGAAACCGTCCAATCTTGGGTCCCTGTAATCAATAGTGACATCAAATGGGTTTACTACAGGTCCAACATCGATTAACGCTGCTACAACAGAAGTCCCACCTGATCCACTGCCAGTGAAACCTAAGATGACTTTTATTGCACCGGAAAGACCATAACCTGTTGGTGGTGTCAATTCCTTGACCCAGTAAGTTCCGGGTAATAAGTTTGTAAATACTGCTTTACCATCTGTACCTGATGTCTGGTTAGCCACGGGATTACCTGATGCATCCAAAGCTCCAATCTTACATGCTTCATCTGTAAATAGACCAAATACAGCTCCTGCCAATAAGGAATCGTCAGTTATGTCTCTTTTTATTACTGTAATCTTTCCTTCTTTGTTGTTAGGCAGGTTTACCATAACACTGGTACTTCTTCCGTCAAAATCAGGAATGGCAA
>CAYNMO010000160.1:0-5743 GCA_964398155.1 uncultured Actinomycetota bacterium
CAGCCGGGCTGCCGAAAGGCAGTGTCTGCTGGGTGCTGATTGTCCCCCACATCCCGATTCTTTTTCCATATTTCTTTTTTATTTCAGCTGGGTCCATTGATTCAGGCTGGATGGGATTTAAAAGGTCAACCCCCACCTCGACCAGGTCATCTATAATCGGCTCAATAAAGCCATCGCTGTGAAATGCTATTTTTATATTCCTGTTTTTTTTCTTGAGCTCACCAATCATGTAACCCATTTTGGGTTTGACCATTTCCCTGAATGTTGCAGGCGACATCAAAAGGGCGTGCTCCCCGCCCAGGTCATCGGCGAGCCATAAAAGATCGGCCCCTCTTTCAATCAATTTGAAGCCAAGTTTTAAATGATACTGGACGGACATATCCATTATCTTGTGAGCAATATCCTTATTGGCCACAATATCTATCATGCTCTGCTCCATACCACGCAGGTATTTGAATGCTTCAAAGATCGAACAGTCGATAATTCCGCAGATATAATACTGGCTTCCGTAATTTTTTATCACTTCCTCTGCATAATCCATATCTTCATTGTCCGGGTCAGGCGGGATGTATAAGCTGATCTTGTCATCGTCAGCAAGCGGGAATTCAACAATCTCAGTATAATAACCTGTGCCATTAATAGTGCGGTAGGGTACTTTCCTCCATTTGATGCCCCAGTCATCAAGATAGGTCTCATAAGGAGTATCCCTGTAATAACCGGTCGACATGCCATAGGTTAAAAGCAGCATGTCATGGCCGAACAATATATCCAGCTCAGTCATTCCCTGATATTTTTCCGCTGTTTTTCCCTTAATGCCTGCTATCTCTTTTGCATATTTTTTCCGCAGAATCTTGTCGACTTCAGGAACAAAAGTAGCCTGGAAAGGTACTTTATCCGGCTGTTTATGATCCATAGCTGTCTGCATTCTTTCTTTAGAAGTCATTGCCATCTCAGTTAAACTCCCTCCCGGCTTTTAAAAAAGCCGATATATTTTCCACCGGTGTCCCGGGTGTAATCGGGCTTCCATTCTGGAATATAAAATTTCCAAATTCTTTTGCTTGTCCCTGAATAGCTACTTCTTTTTCAACAGTCGCGGCATTTCCCATAAGTAAAGCATTAACACTATCAACATTACCAAAAACGCATACCCTGTCCCCGATTTTTTTAATAATATCCCGAATATCAATAATATAGTTCTTTCTACTTTCTTCTACTGCAAGCCCGGCAATCCCAATTTCCCTTATATCGTTTAGCAGGGGATTTATGTCGCCCCAGAATGTCAGCAGCGGGAAAAGTCCGATATTCTTTACCTCCCTGAAAAATTCTTTGTGGATCGGTTTTAAGAATTCCCTGTATACTTTTGGGGAAACACTGTCTGCTGCCATATTGTCTTCAGATATAGCAAAACTATGTGCCCCGGCAATTTTAAAAGCCTTTACCCATTCAAGCTGAGCTTCATAACATTTTTCAATAAGGTACTTCATGCCTTCTGGCGAATCATGGAAAGCAATCAGTCCTTCCTGGAATCCAACATATCCGGTAAACGGATCGATAATCTCACATATTTCAGAAGGAATATGGACATTTATAAAAGTTTTCTCGCCGTATTTCTGTGATATTTCTTTTATGTGGTCCGTATAGCCAAGTTTTATGATAAGCTCATGGTCCATAAATACATACCTTTTAACAAATTCATCGATTTTACTTTTTTTAGACAAGTCCACCTTTGGTCTTTTTACCTTTGATTCTAAAATATAATCAGAAAAGTCAACCACTCTTTCCTTTGTGTCTGCGGATTCCACAGAAAAATACTTGTCTTCCTTCTTTAAATCTGAGTATTTGTCTTGAAAAATTAAATAACTTTCTCTATTTTCCTTAATTAATTTGGAGTCCTGAAAATATTGTGGTGTACCTATATGAAGATGGAACCAGTCAGGTTTGAAATAATTGTAAAAATTTTCATACACTTTAGAAAGATTAGTGCCATTGCTGAAAATCATGGACTTGTAATCAATGCCAGCAAATTCATATTTATAGAGCCCCCACCATTCAAGCGCCACCACATTTTCAGATATTTTTTCGAGTCTGAGTGATTTTTCGACTTTCTCCCTGGAATTCATAACCATTTTAGGAAGCCTTTCTTCCTGCCTTAATTAAGGCTTTTACGTTTTCAGGCGGTGTTCCCGGAGTAATAGGACTGCCGTTACAGGTAATAAAATTGCAATTTGAATTGTCGAACTGTTTTAAAACCTCTTGTTCCACATCTTCCGGCGTCCCGTCATGAAGAAGATAAATTGCGTCCAGATTTCCAAATATACAGACCCTGTCACCTATTATTTCTTTTATCCTGGCTGGCTCGAGATGAAAGTTTTTCTTTGATTCTTCTATCATGAGCCCGTAAATATTTATTTCTGCAAGATCTTTTAGTATCGGGTTTATACCACCGGTGAAGTATACAATCGGATAAAGCCCCATCTTTCTGACATCGGCAAAATAATTGCTGTGTATATCCTTTATAAACTTTCTGTATAGCGCAGGATCTGCAACATCAGGTGAAATATATGCCTCAGAGATTGCAAACCCGTGAGCGCCGGCAGCTGCAAAAGCTTTTGCCCATTCAAGCTGCGCCAGGTAACATTGCTCAAGCAGGTATCTCATCCCGTCAGGGTAGTCATGGAAAGCCAGCAGTCCATTCTCAAATCCGGTATATCCGGTAATCGGGTCGAATATTTCACAAATTGCTGATGGTATATGGACATTGATAAATACATCAGTCCCATATTTTTTTGAAATGATACTGACATGGTCAGTATAGCCAAGCCTCCTTATTTCATCAGCCGACATGTAAATATACCTTTTTACATACTCATCTATGTTTTTTCTACTTGAAAGGTTCACTTTTGGTTTAAAACTGCGTGAACCTAAAAGATAATCGGGGAAATCCACTATCTCTTCATCTTCAGCACTTTCTATAGAAAAATACCTGTCCTGTTTTTTTAAATCCCTAAGAATGGGATCGATTACCAGGAAATGTTTCCCACCCCGTTGTATGATTTCTGAGTTTTTAAAATATGATGGGGTTCCGATGTGCAGATGAAACCAGTCAGGTTTAAATTCTTCATAAAAGTCAATGTAGATATCTGAAAGATCCTTCCCTTCCTGCCATGCTGCTTTCCTGAAGTCAAGCCCGGCGGCTTCATATTTATATATGCCCCACCAGTGGGATGCTGAAGGATACCGAACTGCTTTCTTAAGATTAAGAGCTGCGATAAATATTTCTTTTGAATTTTCTTTTGCTTCCATATTTCTTAACTCCCTAAACATATCTGCCATATCGCTTACCGGCAGCAACCATTGCAGTAATATTTTCAAACGGTGTATTACTTAAAACACCATCAGCAGATGAAAGTGTAAAACCCCCGCCTTTAGCCGCAGAATCAATGCACTCAATAACCGCTTTTTCAACATCCTCAGGACTTCCATCCCTTAAAGGAAAGAAAGGATTAATATTGCCTTTTAGAGCAAGCTTGTTTCCAAATCCGGTTTTTACTTCCTTTAAATCAAAGTCCCCCATCGGGTCCTGTTCCAATGGACATATCATGTTTACACCGGTATTTACAATGTCATCAAGCAGAACCCGCCCTTTGCCATGCAGGTGATAATGGAAAATCTTTTCATTTCTTGCTGCAATTTTACCAATAGGCTCAAGCAGAGGTAAATCCCACTTTTTAAATATTGCCGGGCTTATTGTATCAAGACTTGAAGTTCCGCAATTTAGAAATACAGCATCAACGCTTGTGTTTACTATGATTTCTTCAGTTATGGCTGTCAGATGCTCGATATATCTTTTTTGCAGAGGCAGGAAAAACTCAGGACAGTCATTTAAATCCAGTATGACCTGCACTGCGCCGCCTTCCCTGAAATTTGTAAGAAACTCAAAAAAAGTATTTCCGACAATTCCTTCACAAATCCCATGATCCCCGGTCCGGTTATAAGCCTGCTCAATGACACCGTAATCAAACTTTGAGGTATCATTAAAAAAGTATTCCTCAATTACCGGCCAGTCTTTAAAAAGATTCTTAACGGGCCTTTCCACCGGCCATAAGTCATAATCGAACACAGAATGTTTGGTCTCGTGAAGGCTGCCTTTTGAATTTTTATAAACTGTTTCAGTAACAATGAGATCAGGGTTCTTGAAAACGGAATTTATATCAAGCATGCTTTTCTGCCTTTCTGAAATTCCTGGCTCTACAGGTATCCATGCTTCACAATCAAAATACTGGTAGGCTTCAAGCTGTAATTGCCAGAGGGGAACTTTTGAAAAACAGGTGCCCCCGGCTTCCCAGAACGGCCTTCCTGAAACCTTTAGGGGTATGACATCCCAGAGTTCAGGCGATACAGCAACCCTGTCGGGTTTCCCGTTTGCAAATGCTGTTGTTATTCTTTCTCTGGGTGTCATTATGCTGTTATTTTTTTTGGGGTGCCATCGATTTGTTTTTATAAAATGACTTTTTTCACACTTAGCATGTCAGCAAGATATGAAAGCTCTTCTTTTACATCGCCGTTTACAACCGCCCAGTGATGGCTTGTGCCATTGGTGGAATTGGAATACAGGAAAGTTTTAAGGTCAGGCTCCAGCTTTATCTGGTAATGAGGATAACCGTCAAATCTTGGCTCTCCCCCAAGAGACTCGCCGTTTAAGATTGTCATCTGGAAGTTGTCAAGTGTGCAGATAAAATTAAGGATTGTAACTTTCCCGGGTTTGCCAATAAATTCCATCCAGACTCCGCTGATATCTGATGTTGCATCCATAAGTTCAAAATCTGGTGTTATAGTGACCTGGCTGTCACTTTGCGCAAGAAGATAATTGGACGGGCCGGCATGGCCTGTCCCAACAGAATTTGACTCATAATCAAGATTAAAGATCTCAGTAAACATGACCGGATTACCAGTCAGCTTTCTTAACATATACATGCCTGTTGTGCCTCCAAGATCTCCTTCATTTCCAACCACAACATCTGATTTTGCAAGCTTTTCAGTGTAAAGGCAAGGTCGCAGTCCAACCACTTCATGAAGTTCAGGAGCAAGATCGCTTAGAGCTATCCCATCCAGCTTATTGTCAATTATTATTTTTTCAAAGCCAAGGGATGCCCTTGCAGATTTGCGAAGGTTATCCTGTGATACCCTTGAATCAATTTTAAACTGCTTGTTTATCCTAGCCAGGTAATCACTGACTTCCTCCTCTGGAATACTGTCTGCCGATTTTTTTAATTGCAGGCAGGATATATATTCGACAACCGGGCCAATCTGTGAATAAAGCCTGAATTCATCAACATAAGTTGTTATCATCTGGAAATTCCTGTATGGAAGGATACCAAGCTTTACTTTTTTTAAATCTTTGAATACTTTTGCCGCTTTTGCTAACCTGTTGATTTTTACCACGGGTTCTTCATCAAAATATCCTCCGAAAACAAAAAATGGTTTTACACCCATTTTGACAATGACATTAAGCCCCTCAACTGCTCCCACAATACCGGAATTTCTAAATAAATCCATAATATCGCTTCTTGCCGGGGGATTCTTATAAGGGGTAATGCCCCAGATTATACATGGCCTTATCTTCATAACATCTTTAAAAGCAAGCAGGTACTCATCCTCTGTCCAGACAATGCTGCAGAAAACCACAGCATCAAAATTACCTGAAAGCAGGCCATCACTTACGTTCCAGGCCTTTTCCATTGAT
>CAYNMO010000161.1:0-5740 GCA_964398155.1 uncultured Actinomycetota bacterium
ATATAGATTTTTTAGAAGAAGCACCGAATTCTATTTGCTTTATATTTTTTAGATAAGGCAATATGCTGACTGGACTGATCAAGGAATTGCCCTTTTATTAATTTGGCTTTTAAAAATGACTGTCACGCTTCCATTGACCGTACTGAGGTTAAGGTTATTCATGATTTTATTCTGACATTATATTAAAAAAAGAGGCGCCCCGTAAAACAAGGTGCCTCTTTTTTTTATTTAAATGTTCTGCATTGCTATTTATTAATCGTGCAATTCCAGAAGAACTGGTTACCCAGAGGAGAGAAGCATGCCCCACCAACATATGATTTTAGCATGAAATTATTGGTATAATAATACACCGGAGCAACAGGCATATCACCCATCATTAACTTCTCTGCATCATGCAAAAGCTGGCTTCTTGCACTAACGTCAGCAGCTTGTGCAGCCTTATCTAGCAAAGCATCGAAATCCGGATTATTATAACCCGTGTGGTTATTGCCGCTGGTTGATTTAACCAGGTCAAGCATACTTGTAGGATCATTCCAGTCACAAATCCACCCGTCTCGGGCGATCATGTGTTTTAATTCCTGACGGAATGAATTAAATACTGTTCCTTCCACTCCAACCAGCTCAACTTCTACACCTAATTCAGTCTTCCAGGTATTAGCTACAGCTTCAGCAATAGTTTTATGAGATACATTATTACTGTTGTAAGAAACTTCTATTTTAGGCAAACCTTTGCCGCCAGGATATCCGGCGTCTATGAGTAACTGTTTGGCCTGTTCTATGTTTTTAGCCAAATCTCTGCCAATAAGATCCTGTCCATTTTCACGGAACGTTTTGCCATTAACGTCAACAATACCCTCAGGCACCCATGCATAGGCAGGTATCTGGTTCTGTTTTGTGACCTGTGTAACTATATATTCTCTGTCGATAGCCAGTGAGAGAGCCTTCCTAACCATAGCATTGTCAAGAGGTTTCTTGGTAACATTGAAGTCGTAATAATAAGTACCAAGCAGCCCACCCTGAATATAATCCGGAGAAGCTAAAGCTGTCTCCATCTCTCCCAAAGGAATAGCATTTATAAATGATACCTCATCCACCTGATATGCAGCATAGGCAACATTTTCATCTGCAAGAAGCTTAAAATTTATTGTGTCTATTTTGGTAGAATCTTTGTCCCAATATTTGTCATTTTTCTGGCAGACAATTACCTCATTTGGTTTTCTTTCAGACATAATAAAGCGTCCGTTAGTTATGAACGTTTTGGGATCATTTGTCCAGGTGTCGCCATTAGCTTTAATAGTATCTTCTCTGACTGGAACCAGTGTACCAAAAGCAAGGATATAATCAAAGAATGGACAGGGTCGGGAAAGTTCGAATTCAAGTGTCTTGTCCCCTGTTGCTTTTACAGCCATCTTATCCAGTGCTGCTTTTAAATCAATAGTTGTTTTATCGTCAATTGATTTTTGAACATCATTGTATGCATCAGTGCCTCCTTTAAAGAAGTCCACCATTGTTGATCCGTAAGCTGAAGCCAGGTTTGCATCAGCATGCCTTTTCCAGGCATATTCATAATCTGCTGCAACTACCGGTTTGCCGTCACTCCAGAAAATATCATCACGCAATGTAACAACAGCTTTTGTTTTGGTAGCATCCCAAACTATTTCCTTGGCATCTCCAAGAGCAGGTTTGGAGCCGGGAACAGTAGCATCCCATCTCATAAGTCCGTCAAACATATGGTAGATCAATGTAAATTCTGTTGCCCATGCAATTTTTGCAGGATCAATAGATTCAGGCTCAGTTGCCGCCCAGATACTAAGTACAGATGGAACTGCCGCAGTGGTTTCTGCTGCTGCTGTAGTTTCTGGTGGAGTGGTTTCGACTGATGCTATACTTTCAACTGCCGATACAGCCTCATTTAGTGTTGTATCGCAGCTAACACCCGTAAAGATAAGGGAAACAGTGCAAAGTATTGTTATAACCAATAAAATAGACCTTACTTTTTTCATACTACTCCTCCTTTTTATTTGTCTATATGAAATATTATAATACCAAAATTTTACTAAAAAAAATGTCATAATTAAATTGCAAAATTAATATACTTTATTAAGACATTATCATCAATTCTACTCTTTATTAATATATTTTACGATATAGTTTTATTTAATATAAAAATTTTAAAAATAAATTATTTATTTAAAGAATTATATAATGCCAGCAAAAACAATTATCTTCACTAATAAAATGGTAAAAACAATTTATATTCTCAGCCAGGAAAATGACATGCTATGAAATGTCCTGGTTCCAACTCCAAAAGCTCTGGACTTTCATCCAGGCATCTCTGTTGCCCCCTGAAACATCTGGGATGAAAACGGCATCCTTTTGGAGGATTTATGGGACTGGAAACATCTCCCTGCAGAATAATCCTTTTTTTCTTCATGCTGATCTCAGGATCAGGGACTGGAATTGCTGACAGTAAAGCCTGCGTATAAGGATGCATAGGATTTTTATGAAGGCCTGAGCTTGTATATAGTTCAACAATCTGCCCGAGATACATAACACCTATACGATTAGAAATATGCTTTACCACAGCAAGGTCATGTGCGATAAAAAGATAGGTCAGCCCGAATTCTTTTTGTAAATCCATTAAAATGTTTATGATCTGTGCCTGGATTGAAACATCCAGTGCAGACACCGGCTCGTCGCATACAATGAAATCGGGGCGGACAGCAAGTGCCCTGGCAATGCCTATTCGCTGGCGCTGTCCTCCGGAGAACTCATGTGGATATCTCTGAGCATGCTCACTTGAAAGCCCAACCATATCCAGGATCTCAAACATTCTGTCGCTGCGTTCTTTTTTATTTCTATATATTTTATTGATATCAAGTGGCTCACTGACAATGTTTCCGATTGTCATTCGCGGGTCCAGAGATGCATAAGGATCCTGAAAAATAATCTGCATCTTGCTCCTGTACGGCTTCATGTTCACCTTTGTGATATCTTTTCCGTTATAAAATATTTTCCCGCTTGTAGGCTCATACAGCCTCAAAAGCGTACGTCCGACTGTAGTCTTGCCACAGCCTGATTCACCGACTAAACCCAGTGTCTCACCGCGGTTTATATAAAAACTTAAATTATCTACGGCCTGAACTTTGTTAATACTTCTAAATCCTCCTTTAATTAAGAAATGTTTTGTCAGGTTTTTGACTTCTATTAATCTTTCAGTCATTGATAATGCCTCCCTGATTATCCAATGCATGCAGCCAGCAAGCACAGTAATGATCTGGGCTGACTTCAAATTGCGGTGGCTGTTTACTCAGGCATACTTTCATGCATTTATCACAACGGGGAGCAAAGGGACACCCAAGAGGCGGATTAAGCAGATCAACTGGTGATCCATCAATGGGCTTAAGAGGTTCTTCTTTATCGCTAACCAGTCTTGGAAGACAGTCCAGCAGTCCATTTGTATAAGGATGTGAAGGATTTTTATATAATTCCTTCACTGATGCTGATTCCATTATCTGGCCTCCGTACATTATAATAACTTTCTCACATATATCTGTAATGACACCCATATCATGCGTGATGAGCAGAATACCCATATTTGTTCGTTCTTTTAATTCCCGAAGCAGGTCAATTATCTGTGCCTGTATTGTCACGTCAAGTGCAGTAGTGGGCTCATCGGCGATAAGAAGTTTTGGCCCACAGCAAAGAGACATTGCTATCATCGCACGCTGCCTCATTCCTCCTGAGAATTCAAACGGATACTGTTTTGCCCTCTTATCCGGATTAGGTATCTGAACCGTAGCCAGGCTGGATACAGATCTACTGCTGGCTTCTTTTGATTTGATATTAGTATGAGCCATTAATGTTTCAGCTATCTGATTGCCTACCGAATAAACAGGGTTTAATGATGTCATAGGGTCCTGAAATATCATGGACATATCTTTTCCACGTATCTTTCGCCACTGGTTTTCCTTTAATTTAAGGATGTTTATATCATTAAAAGTTATAGAACCTCCTATTACTTTTCCGGGATGCTGTAATATACCCATCAGTGCATAAGCGGATACACTCTTTCCGCTTCCGGATTCACCAACTATGCCAAGAGCCTCACTTTCTTCCAGGCTCCAGGACACTCCTCTTACAGCCTTTACTTCTCCGGCTGGCGTAAAGAAAGAAACCCTCAGATCTTTGACCTCTACAAGTTTTTTAGCATTATTATTCATGTTTATATTCTCACTTCTTCATACGAGGATCGAGTGCATCCCTTAACCCGTCTCCAAGCATATTAAATGCCAGAATGATTATCGCAATCATTATGGCCGGTTGTGCAAGCATATAAGGATAAGTCTGTATTCCGCTCATTGCGTCATTTGCAAGTGACCCCAGGGAAGCCATTGGAGCTGATATACCAAGTCCAATAAAACTCAGGAAAGACTCTACAAAAATTGCAGCAGGAATCTGAAACATAGTGGTAACAATAATAGGTCCTATGCAATTGGGTAAAAGATGCCTGAATATAATTCTATTATTATTGGCCCCCAGAGCCTGGGCTGCCAATATGAATTCCTGTTCTTTTAGCTGCAGTACCTGGCCTCGTACAATTCGAGCCATTCCAACCCAATACAGAAGGGCAAAAGTAATAAACATAGAAACAAGTCCAGGTCCAATACCGGTTATTTTGCTCATTACAGTACTCTTAGCAAACAACTGCGACATAGGCTCTTTCAAAATTATAGACAGAAGGATGACAATAAGAATATCCGGAATTGCATATAGCAGTTCAACTATCCTCATCATTACATTATCTGTTCTGCCGCCAATAAATCCACTGAATGCTCCATAGATCGAACCAATAATAAGTATCACTATGCTTGCTACAATACCCACTGTAAGCGATATTCTGGAACCATACATAATACGGACCAGGTTATCTCGACCAAGGCTGTCCGTCCCAAGCATATGAGGGAAAACAGCTTTTTTAATTTCAGGTGCTGTTTCCTGTGCCTTTTTGGTAGTATTTGTATTTTGGGATGTTTTAAAATCATATGCGAACTCGTCACTTCTATTTTTAGTTTTAGGTATTGCCTCTTTTATACTTGCGCGTTCTTCGGGAGTTTGCATTGGTGACAAATTTTCAAATCCCCGGATCTGTTCATCATATTTATAAGGAATAACAAGTGGTCCCGCAAATGCGAAAAGAAGCAGAAGTATTATCAGCACAAGACCAGCCATTGCTGTCGGGTTTTTTCTAAGACGTCTCCATGCGTCCTGCCAAAAAGAGACACTGCGTCTTTTTATGGTAAGCTCTTTTTTCTCCTCCGGGCTTGCAGGCTCAAACATTGAGGAATCCATATGAAGTGTAAACAGTTTTTTTATCATTTTTTATTTTTCCATTTTATTTGAGCTTGATTCTCGGATCAATAAACACATATACAATGTCAACTAACAGGTTCATAAAAATTACCAGTGCAGCCAGGAAAATAGTTGTGCCCATGATTAATGGATAATCACGCGACGTTATGCTTTGTACAAAAAAAAGCCCCAGACCCGGGATGGAGAATATTCGCTCTATAACGAAGCTGCCCACTAAAACATAGGCAAGCAGAGGTCCGAGATATGTTACAACAGGAAGTATTGCGTTTCGCATGGCGTGCTTCATTAGAATAGAATAAGCAGGTATTCCTTTAGCTCTGGATGTACGTATATAGTCCTGTCCCAAAACATCAAGCAGTGAAGAACG
>CAYNMO010000162.1:0-5647 GCA_964398155.1 uncultured Actinomycetota bacterium
TCATTGCATCGTATGCATCTGCAACACAAATCATTCTTCCCTGGATTGATATCTGGTTACCCTTTAATCCCTTGGGATACCCTTGGCCATCCCATCTTTCGTGGTGTTCTAGAACAAAATTAGCTATTTCAGAAAACTCATAAACCGAGCTTAAAATTCTGTATCCGATTTCCGAATGTCTCTTGATTTCATTAAATTCTATTTGCGTAAGTTTACCAACTTTATTAAGAATTCCTTCGTCGATTGCTATCTTTCCAATATCGTGCATAAGGCCTGCCAACCTGATTTTGTTAATATCTTCATTATTAAAATGCATTTTTATAGCAAGTGCCCCGCAGAATTCGCCAACTCTTTTAGAATGAAGCATCTCCCGAATATTTTTTTCATAAAGTGTATTCATGATCAAGTCTACAGTTTTGCTTCTCATGCTCGAACTTTCATAAAGTTTCTGCTTGTACATGTCATCTTCAGCATTTTTAAATATTTTTTGGATATTTTGATCAGCAATTTCTTTAGTTCCATGACCGAACGAGATTGAGATTGGAATACCGTTTAACTTGTATTCCGATAGATACTCCCGGATACGTTTTGTCATTATATCTGCTTCTGTTTTGTCTGTATTTGGAAGAATTGCAACGAATTCGTCACCACCCAGCCTTGCAATGATGTCATCAGCGCGGCATCCATTCTTCATGGCATTCGCTGCCTTTTGAAGAAATTCATCGCCGGTAGAATGCCCAAACGAATCATTGATAAGTTTCAATCCATTCGCATCTCCGATGACAATTGTCAAAGGTAAATTTCTTTTCGTATCTAATCTTCTGATCTCTTCTTCATAAAATCTGCGATTATATAGTCCGGTAAGTTTATCGTGATAACTTAAATACTCAATATCCCTTATAGCTTCCCTCTTTTCTGTAACATCTCTAAATACCAATACCGCACCGGCTAATTCACCATTTTCATTAAAAATAGGAGCAGCACTATCTTCTATTGGTATTTCGCTGCCATTCTTACTAATCAACAATGTATGTAACCCCAATTCGATTACGGACTTTGAAGCGATAACCTGCTTGACTATATTTTCACACTTTTCATGTGTCACTTCATGGGTGATGTTGAATATATTTTCAATTGGCTGACCGATCACTTCTTCTTGCGACCATCCCGTTAAGGCTTCTGCAACTTTATTAATGAATATAATATTGCTGTTTATATCGCACGAGATAACACCATCTCCAATTGATAATAAGGTGGCTTGATAAAGCTGTTTGTCGATATAATAAGCCTTTTGCATTCTAATAAGCGCCGCCTGTGTTGAAATCTCTGTTTTGGCAGCAATTAGTTCTGCTGCATGCTTTATTTTTTCTTCGTTTTGAAAAAGGAGTTCTTTATTGGCAATTAAAAGTTCAGCTGCGTGCTTTTCTTTCTCTTTAGCCATTAAATTGAAGGAGTTCGATAGTAGACTTATCTCGTTTTCCGATACCTTAAAGCTTCGATCTGCAATTTTTCCTTGTTTAAAACCACTAATATCATTTCCAAGCTCATTAAGTGGCACCATGATATTTTTTTTAAGCAAGATCAATATAGCGCTTGTTATAAATAAAACCACAACTAATAAAATGATGTTTAGAAGTAAAGCCTGATTCCCCTTTTGCCTGCTGTCTAGATAGAGTTCTATCGCTTTATTATTCGCAAAGGTTTCCATAACTCCTGCGCTATTGATAATTTCTTTAGCTTGAACTTCACAAATACCATTGGGAGAGACTCTCTGCTTTGCTTCTGCAAGTTTGCCGACGGATTGAAGCCTTAAAGTTTCCATTGTAATTGTTTGATAAGCAAGAATATTACTTTTTAAAGTCTCCAAATCGATCTTCGGCCAGAGATACGAAGTTGCAAGGATATCCAATTGTTTCATTGCGTCAGTGTCAAAAGAATTAATAGCTTCCTTATAGTTTTGTATTGTTGTTATGTCATATAACAAAACAATCTCTTCCATCAACAATCTTTTACTTAGGATATCTTCTTTAATGGAAGAAAGTGCTCCTTGAGTAACGACTGGGTGATTACGAAGAGATTCACTATTTTTAATCAATCCATCTGTTGTAAAATAACTGATAATTCCCGCAGCAAGAATAAACAAGAAAATAACTACCTGCGTTATATTAATTTGCTTCGATATTTTTAAATCTTTTATTTTCATAATACACCTCGCTTATATTTCCAAACTTCCTCAAGTTTGGCATTCAAATTAAGCCAAATATATATGCATATTAATTATCTTTATAAAATTATAATACATTAATTTATTTATTTTGCAATATTAAATAAGCACCGGGAATAAGTAGTGGATTACATCATGGAATTTGTTCTAATCTACATAATAAAATGTCTCTATGTCGTTCAAAATCAACCCTTAGTACGGTTAATTTAATTTTAGCTTCTTAAAAACATGAGAACTGCAGCATTTTCAATTTATGGAATTTAGAAGTTATCAATACCAGCACTATTCCCAAACACCGCCGAAAATGCACTTTTTCACCCCAATTTTTGCTTATTATTTGCTTCAAAACCACAACTTCTTGTGGTCGTGGTGCCTTATTTATCTTTTTGACCACATTTCGTCATCAGAATTATACACTCCACGTGCTCTGTGTGCGGGAACATGTCTATGGGTTCAACCATATTTGTTTTATAACCAAGGATGTCAAAAATTTTTAAATCACGGGCCAGGGTTGCGGGATTGCAGGACGCATAAATAACTTTTTTTGCATTAAACTCCGATATCAGATTAACAAGCTTTTCCCCCAGTCCGTCTCTTGGGGGATCTACGACGACAATGTCAATTTTATCGATGTTTGCGCCGCTTAGCGGACTTCTTTTTGTAATACCGGCTTCACGCAATTTAAAAACATCGCCTTCAATAAACCGGGCGCTGCTGATATTATTTATTTTTGCATTTTTGGCCGCATCTTCTATTGCGCTTCTTGATATATCTATTCCAAATACCTTTGCCCCTTTTGAGGCTAAGAACAAACCTATAGTCCCGGTACCGCAAAATAAATCCAAAACAGTTTCATCGGTCATTAAATCAGCAAGGTTAAAAATTTTGGTGAAAAGATTTTCGGCCTGGCTGGAATTAATTTGGAAAAAAGAGCCGGGTGATATCGCAAATCTTAAGTCACCAATGATTTCGGTTATGAATCTGCTTCCTTTTAAATGCCTGATTTTATTGTTTATTAAAAAGTTATCCTGACCAGTGCTTTCTGAGTAATAGACAGATTTTAAATTTGGTATTTTGTTTGTCAGTGTGCTCGTCAGCTTTAAAAACAGACCTGTCAAGTTTGCATCCATTTGTCCGGAACTGATAATTACAAGCATTAATTCGCCGGTCCTAATGGCCTGCCTTATAATTATGCTTTTTAAAATTAAAGTACTGCTCTTAGAATCATAAAACTCGGATATATTGTTTCTGACAATATTTACAATTTCATTCTTGAGCATGTTTGCTGCATCATTAATTAAAAAACAGCTGTTATTATTTATAACAATGTGACTTTTCCTTCCAAAAAAGCCACAGCTCACTTCGCCATTTCTGTAATCGAAAAAAAACTGAACTTTATTTCTATAGCCTTTGTCTGTGTCTGCCCCCATTACACTGCTTACCTCTATATCTTTTAATCCTGAGATTCGCTCAACTGCATCTTTTACTTTCTTTTTCTTGTACTCAATCTGATATTCATATGACATATGCTGGAGACTGCAGCCCCCGCATTCTTCAAATACCGGGCAAAACGGCTTGCTCCTGTTTGGAGAGGGGGTAACTATATTTATCAGTTTTGCAGTAAAATATTTTTTCTTAACTCCCGTTATCTCCGCTTCAACTAATTCGCCGGGAAGGGCTCCGTCAACAAAAACTGCAATGCCTTCTATTCTGCCCACACCACAGCCTTCGCTTGACAAGTCAGTAATGTCAAGTTCAATTTTATCTCCGACATTAAGAGGTGAATCAAATTCGCTCATAAAATATAATCCTTTGTGTTAAAAAAATTCCATCACTATAACTTGATAATTTGAATGTGCAGTTTTTGTTTATAAAACGATTATCTTTTTTTTAGTTCAAGCATGACCATTGAACCGACAAGCATAATAATCCCTATTATAAACATCACAGTCTGAAGCCAGAAGCTTTCCTTTATCAGATATATTTCTGTAAAGATCCATATAATAAGTGCAAAACCTGTAGATGCTGTCATCTCTATTGCACATTTTTTTCTTAGCAGCAGCAATATGCCTGCGGCAAAACCAAATCCTCCAATAACTAATGCAAGAATAAGTCCCGGGACAAGATAGGAATCAAACACAGTATTTTCAAGCCAGGAGAGCGGCATTCCCATACCATTTGTCGGAATCATGACTATACCGCTTACTACCGATATTAATCCTATAAAAAGAAGCAGTATCGCAAATATTCTGGAAACAACCAAATAAAGCTTAGACATGTTTTTCTCCTATTTGTGCTATATCTTTTGAATGAAACAAATAATTATTACGTTGCTTAAATTGTTATATTAATAAGACGGGTCAACACTTTGGCCTTTGAAAATACAAAGGTCAGTGACAGCGCTTCTTATATAAAAATAATATAAAATATTTTAATTGGTCATATTAAATTATATATGGTCAAAAGAGAACCGTCCCCTTTTCCTTAAACAAGGTAAGTTTCCAAATCTTTTCTAAGGGTATTTATGTCTTTAAATAATATTCCGTTTATGCCTGACTGGTTTGCTGCATCAACAAATTCACTTATATCATCTATGAAAATGATCTCACCAGGAGAAATGCCTGTCTTATTTATCGCGTATTCAAATATTTCTTTTTGCGGTTTTCTGCAGCCTGCTTCATAAGATAAAAACAGCCAGTCAAAATCCTTTATTATCTCAACTTTTTCTCTTATAAAATCAAAATGAATTTCATCAGTATTTGAAAGTACTGCTATTGCTGCAAAATTCTTAACCCAGTGGATCAGCTTTTCTATTCCTTCTTTTAAATAGAAAATATCTCTCCAGATCTCCCTGAATTTTTCATAAGTTATGCCAAGGCCCAATTCAAGCGAAACAATATTAAACATCTCCAGTGAATTAATTTTCCCCTTTTCATATTCTTTAAGTGCTTCTGAGTTAAATATAAAATCATAAATATAGTCTGCATCCTTTTTTGAATACTTTGCCAGCTTGTTGCAGGTTATCATATGGTCAAAATCCAGAATAACTCTTCCTATATCAAATATAACCAGTTTAATTTCTTTTCTATTCATAAAAATTCTTTTCCATAATCAAAATTCCTGCTAAAAATCCTATTAAAAAGTTCCCCATTCAGGTATTTATAACGAAAATGTCAAAAACTTTGTTTTCTTAGTCTCATTTTGAAAGCTAAACAGTATTGATATAATGTTTTAATTGCAGAGAATATTCATGGCTCGATTCAAAGATTACCATATTTTATTTAAAAAGTTTATCAATATAAAATTGTAAGCAACATGACTGCCGCTTATTAAACAGAATATAAAAACAAGGATCTTGTCTGGATTTCAAACAACAGAGGCGGCCAAGTCTTCTTTCCTGGCCGCCTCTGTTAAATATTAATC
>CAYNMO010000163.1:0-5618 GCA_964398155.1 uncultured Actinomycetota bacterium
ATAGTTTACGCTTTTTAATATATATTATGCTTTATTATTTACCGGAGGAAAGTTAATGCTGCAAAGTCTGCTTTACGTCCGCAAAAGGGTCTTAAAAGACAGAAAAATTATTTTTAAATTAATCCGGGTTCGTGAGCCTGAAAGAACAAGCAGAATGGCCGAAACACTCCTTTTAAAAAGCTTTTTAAAAATAAAAATGCTGACATCGACCTGACTTGCAGTATAATTTAAGGCAAACAAATAATAACGAAAAAAATAAAGATTAAGAAATAGCAGGTAAAAAATAAGAAATAGCAGGCAGATTTTTTAATAAAACAATATGAAAGTTTTTTAAAAATGGATGAAGCTGTTTTAGGTATAGACATAGGTACTTCAAGTATTAAATGCGTAATGTTTGATTTGGAAGGAACTGAGGTTTTTTCATCTTCAAATAGTTACGATCTTCTCAGGACAAATCCTGACTGCATTGAAATCGATCCAGAAGTTTTGTGGCAATCAGTAGCTGGCGCAATTCATAAAATTACTAGGCAGAACTCCGAAAATAAAAAAGAAATACAGAATATCGGCAGTAGGTATTTGTGCAATGACGGTGATGCCTGTTTTAATGGATAAAGATAATAATGTTATCAGACCCATTATCCACTGGTTTGACAGCAGACTTCAAAAACAGTATTTCAAGCTTAAAAAAGAAGGCAAAGACAAAATTGTTTCTTTTTATTCTGGAAGCGCAGTTACAGGAGAGAGCACAGTTAATGCTCTTGATCTTATTAAAGAAAATGAACCTGACAATTATAAAAAAATAAACAAGTTTTTTATGATCAAAGATTTTATCAGATTTAAACTTACGGGCAAAATCTACAGCGATTATGGAGATGCTTCAGGAACTCAGCTTCTGGATACCAAAAAATGGGAATGGAGCAGTCAGTCAATCGCAGAGCTTGGATTTAAGAGAGACATGTTCCCGGATCTTTTAAAACCGGCTGACAAAGGAGGCTTTGTGACAAAAGAAGCAGCCAGGCTGACAGGTCTTGATGAAAATACCCCGGTTGCGATCGGATCAGGAGACGGCATAACAACTATATTTGGTCTTGGAACTTACGCAGACGGACAAACCGGTATTACAGTCGGATCCGCAGGCATTGTTGCCACCGCTTCAAAATTGTTTCCTGAAGATATAAAGCAAAGATCATATGTGTTCTGCCACCCGTTCTGTGACAGATGGTATTCTCTTATGGCAACCGCTTCCTCGGGAGAAATTTTCAGGTGGTATAATAATTCCATAATTAAAAATGACAGGGTAAGTTATGCCGATCTTGATAAAGAAGCCTCAGAATGTCCCGCCGGAGCCGAAGGTCTGATTTTTCTTCCTTATCTTTTAGGATCAAGAAATCCTTACAGCAATCCTAATGCCTGCGGGATGATGCTGGGTTTAAGATATAAACACGATCGAAAACACCTGACAAGAGCCATACTTGAAGGCATTTGTTTTGAACTTAAGGATATCTTAAGAGTCCAGGAAGAAATTTTAAGTAAAAAGACAATTAAAATAAAGGAAGCCGGGCTTTCAGGAGGCATTTGTCAGAGTAGTTTCTGGACACAGCTTCTGGCAGATATTTTGCAGACAGATTTTGTCACCAGCAAAACAAAAGAATTAGGTGCCCTGGGTGCTTCAATAATGGCAGCCGCGTCATCCGGTTTATATAAAAATCTTGAAGAAGCCTTAAATCATATGGTAAGGGAAGATAAAAAAATAATTCACAACAAAGAACTGGAAGATATTTACAGTAGAAAATTTGATTTATTTCATGAAATGTACAAAGTTTTTGAAAATAAATTTGATTTGTTTAATACTTAGAGGAGGTTGATTTATGACGGAAAATAAAAAAACCGAAGGCTCGGGAATGCCTGAATGGATGGGGAATTATCCTAACCCTTCATCAAAAAAGGTGCCTGTAATTATAAAAAAAGGTGAGGAAAAACCACTGGTGTATGGGAGGGGCAGCCATCTGGATCTTAGCCCTGTCTTTATCAGTACAGACAAAGTGGGTTTTTTTGGACAATATACTGTTCCTGCAGGTGAATTTTTTGATCCTCCCGATATTCACCCCGGAGATGAATGCTATTATTGTCTTGAAGGAGTGGCGCATTTATTTGACCCTGTACATGGAGAAGTAATTGTCTTAAAGCCTGGCGATGCACTGCTTATCCCAAAAGGAACCTGGCATATCGGTTTTAATTTTGGCGATAAACCTTTCAGGCTGATGGCACTGGTAGCACCCTCTATATGGTCTGATTCTGATGGCGGCATGGGTCTTGATGTCAATTTCAAGGGCAAACAGGCTTTTTATAAGGGTGAAGAGTAAAATAAATCTGGATTTTAAAAAATGTTTATGTTTTGAAGCTGTTTATGGCGTCAGCAACACAGAACAGTTTCGGCAATAAATTTAGTTTCAGTAATTATTTTAGAAAAATTATTTTAGAAAAAATTTTCCAGGTTGGAATTGGTTATGCTGATTAAATAGTCAGGATGTTTGTAAAAGGATAGTTTACCTGATATGAAATGGTTTTACTTAATATGAAAATTTAAAAATTAAAGCAAAGGATTTAAAAAATGGAAAGTAAAAAAGAATTTAATGCTTTGGATTTATTAGGACAATGGCCGATTTCCGGTGAGGAAGCAAGGAAAAACAACAGACTTATACATATTCCTCCGGAAAAAATGTTAAAGCTTATACACGGTAAAGAGAATCACATACTCGTGTCTTTTTTTGTTAGCAACGACCTTGTTCATTTTGGAACAATTCAGGTTCCAAAAGGAGTTTATTCAGATCCCGAGACACACAAGGGAGACGAAGTATTATATGTTTTAAAGGGTACGCTCACTGTGCAGATAATAGAAGAAAATGAAGATGCAAATAGTGTTCTTCATGAAGCATACAATATAGGAAAAGAAGAAAAATTTTATATTCCTGAAGGCTTTAAGCATAAATATCTTAATTTTTCAGACGAAGTTGTTGAGGCCGTATTTGGAATAGCTCCGGAGCTATAAGGATTTATTTTTTTAAGACATCAGTTTGTTTTTTACTGGACTTACTTTATTTAACTTATAGTTAATTTTTGGAGGTATATTTATGGATAGCAACAAAGGAAAAAAATCAGGGCTGCCGGAATGGATGGGCAATCTTCCCTGTCCGCCTGACAAAAAAAAGCCATGTTTTTTAAAAGGAGACAATATTAAAGAAATGGTGTATGGAAAGGGAAATAAACCTATAACCATCACTGTGCTTGCTGACACTGACAGATTTTATTTTTCAGAATATTCAATAAAACCAGGCAGCTGGTTTGAACCACCGGACATACACGAGGGTGATGAGATTTATTATTGTCTTTCCGGGGAGGCAACAATGTTTGATCCCGTTCACGGAGAAACCCTGATCATAAAACCCGGAGACGGCTTTATGATTCCCAAAGGTACCTGGCATGTGGGTTATAATTTCGGGTCAGAAAATTTCAGGCTTATTACCGTCATTGCCCCCAAAGCATGGTCAGATTTAAATGTAAACTTTGAAGGCAGGCAGGCATTCTATAAAGGTGAGTAAAACAATTTTAATTGAAGATTTTAAAAAAAAATTTTGGGAGGTAATTTAATTAATGTCCAAAGAAATAATAATGCCACAGCTTGGACAAACCACAGATGAAGTAAAGCTCATCAAGTGGCTGGTAGAGGAAGGCCAGGATGTAAAAAGAGGCCAGGCACTTTGTGAAGTTGAAACTGACAAATCAAATATGGAGCTCGAAAGCTTTGAAAGCGGATCAGTTTTAAAACTTATTGCACAGGCTGGCCAGGTAATACCCACGGGTCAGGTAATAGCATTAATAGGTGAAAAAGGAGAGGATATCTCTAAAGACAGACATATGGTCAAAAATATTAATGCAGAAACAAACAGGCAAGTCGAAAACTCCGAATTATTGTCAGATAAGTCAAAATTCACTGATGCAAAGTTAAAATCAGTACAAAGCGGAGGGCCGTCAAATGAACCCGGTTCAAACAGTATGGATACAGCCGGTTCAAACACCCAGGACACAAACAGTTTAAACAGCCGGCAGACTTTCATAAACGAAGAGTTCAAGGCTTCCCCAATTGTAAAAAACATCGCAAAAATTAAGAATATCGATCTTCGCCAGGTTAGAGGCACGGGACCTCAGGGGATAATAACAAAGGATGATCTGGGGAAATATCTGACCGGAAGTCAGGCGGAGGAACTTCCGGATGAATATGTTTTATCAAAAAACCAGGTAGCAGTTGCCAGGAATATAACTGCAAGCAAATCTCTAATCCCGCATTATTATATAAAAACAATTATTAATGCAGACCCCTTTTTGAAATGGAGGGGAAACAACCTCGCCGCTGGAAATTCCAATTCAGCTGACAGTCCAGGTTCAAAAGGCAAAATATCAGTGTATGCCATGCTGGTTTTTGCTGCTGCAAATACTTTGAAAAAATTTCCAAAGCTTAACGGATATTTCAGGGAAAACAAAATATTATTAAGAAAAAATATCAATATAGGATTTGCAGTCGGACAGGGAGAGGAACTTTTTGTTCCTGTTATCAAAAGAGCCGACACAAAGAGCATTTTTGAAATCGACAAAGAAGTAAAAAGTCTTATTGCCAAAAGCGTATCACAAGTATTTGAAGAAGGCGATCTGACAGAAGGGACATTTACAATAAGCAACCTTGGAATGTATGATGTGGACGAGTTTTGTGCCATTATAAATCCACCACAGGCTGGCATTCTTGCAGCAGGCAAAATAAAAAAGGTACTATATGTGGATGAATTTGAAAAAATAGGCATAAGAAGTGAATTTACAGTTACCGGAAGTTTTGACCACAGAATTGTGAATGGAAAAACAGGTGCACAATTTTTACAGGAATTAAAAAAAACCATAGAAGAAAAAATTATATAGATTAAAACCGGTGAGGAAATTGAGGTAAAATGCAAAGCGTAAAAATACTTGAAAGTATAGGCGCTCAAAAAGCATTATTTATGTATCAGAGAATGCTTGAGATAAGGGAATTTGAAGAGAGAATCAAGCTGCTTTTCCTTGAGGGCAAAATGCCAGGCACTGTGCATCAGTACATAGGTCAGGAAGCATGTGCGGTGGGGGTTTGCTCTGCACTTAATGAGGACGATGTCATAGCTTCAACTCACAGACCTCATGGGCATGCCATTGCAAAAGGACTCCCGATGACAGAATTGATGGCAGAACTTTATGGAAAAATAACAGGCTGCTGCAAGGGCAAAGGCGGATCCATGCATCTGGGAGACATGGACAAAGGAATGCTGCCGGCAATTGCTATTGTGGGAGGAAATATTCCTATTGTAATGGGCATGGGGCTTGCTTTTAAGTTAAGGGGCGAAAAAAGAGTTGCAGTAAGTTTTTTTGGTGATGGAGCTTCAAATGAAGGTGCTTTCCATGAAGGAATAAATATGGCGGCAGTGTATAAAGTCCCGGCTGTTTTTGTATGTGAAAATAACCAGTATGGCGCTTCGACCAACAGAAAACTGGTAATGAATATTGAAAATATTGCTGACAGGGCCAGTTCTTATGGAATGAGA
>CAYNMO010000164.1:0-5610 GCA_964398155.1 uncultured Actinomycetota bacterium
GCTCCCAACTTATTTTTATCTCCTAATGCAATTGTAAAAAGAATTTTCTTTTCCATTCTCTCAAATAATTAAAATGAAATAATTTTTAAATATCTATGAAATTGTAAAAACTATGGCAATTCCGGTAAATTTTTCTTTGCATTTCCAACTATTTCAATAAAATGTGCTACCTGCTTTGTAATCCAGCCAATTCCTTCGCTTGAAATTTTATCTCTATCCATAAAAGTCCTAGCACCAGAAACAGCACAAGCACCATTTTTTATGAATTCTGCTGCATTTTCTGGAGTAATGCCACCGGAAGGAATTAAATTAATTTCCGGAAATACCATTTTTAAGTTAGTCATATATTTTGGGCCGCCCAGTCCACCCGGAAAAATTTTAATCATTGATGCTCCCGCCTTCATCGCCTGAAAACACTCAGTCGCTGTAAATGCGCCTGAATAAACAGGTATTTGATAACGATTTGCTAAATCAATAACATCCGGGATTACACACGGATTAACTATAAGAGAACCGCCATGTAAAATTACTTCCCTTGCAGCTGTTACATCAAGTACAGTTCCAGCCGCAACATACAGCTTATCTTTAAAAGCATTTGAAATAGTCTCAATGGCTTCCAGTGCTCCGGGTGTTGTCATAGTGACTTCAATCACTCTGGCTCCGCCATCATACATTGCCTGTGCATATGATAAAAAATCATCCTTATGTTTTAATTTTATGCAGGGCAACACCCCAGTTTGTTTAGTTTTTTCAATTATTATTTCTTTAATTGTTTTATCACTTCTTAACATTATTATATTCTCCATAGATTAAATTTTTATTTTGACAATGATCTTTTTTACTGTTTCATAATTATTTGATCTTCCTGGAAGATGTGCGTCCTATGGAAACAATTCTCTCATTTATTTCATAGTCCCCAGTTTTTGTAAATTTGGATAAATTTTTAGAAATAAAACTAAAAGCTTTTTCAAAGCTCTCATTTAATCCGAGATATGATGAATAATTTTTTAGAGAATCAATTATCATTTCATATATTAGTATAGTTCAGCTATACTACAGTAGTAATATAATCTAAATACTTTATTTTGTCAATAGTAACAAACAGATAATTCTATTACTCGCGCTTTTTATTTTATTCTACAAATAACTGTTCCTACTTCAACTATATCTCCAGGTTTAAAAAGAATTTCAACTACTTCACCTGAAGAATTTGCGTCCAGAACAGTTACAGTTTTTTCTGTATTTATCTCAACAACAGGATCTCCTACATTAATTTTATCCCCTATTTTTATTTCCCACTTGGAAATCTCAACCTCGGTAATACCCATTCCAACTTTTGGTATAATGACATCGTGCAATATTATCACCCTTTATTATTGATAATTATTTTATCTTTAACATTGCTTTTACAGCATTTATCAGTTTTTCTTCATCTGGCAAAACATAGTTTTCCATTACCTTGCTGAAAGGTACAGGTACATCTGCTCGTGTAATTCTCACAATTGGTGCCTTTAAGCTTTCGAAACATTCCTCCGCTGCAAATGCACTTATCTCAGCAGCAAAACCGCACATCCTATTTGAATCGTCAATTATCAAGAGTCTGCCAGTTTTGGCAACAGATTTTTTTAATAATTTTTTATCAAATGGAAGAAGTGTCCTTGGATCAAGTACTTCTATAGAAATACCAAATTTATAAAGCTTTTCTGAGGCTTTAATTGCAACATTTACAAGATGGCCCACTGCTAAAACAGTTATATCTTCCCCTTGTCTTTTTATTTCTGCTTGTCCGAGTGGTACTGTATAAATTTCTTCCGGAACTTCGCCTTTTGTGCCCGTAACGTTTATTGGAAGAAAAACTGCCACAGGGTCGTTATCCCTTATTGCAGAAATAATTAGACCTTTTGCGTCATAAGGTGTTGTTGGAACAACTGTTTTCATTCCACCATGCATAAGATAAGGATAGGGATTATCAGAATGCTGTCCAGCCATACCACCTTTTGCCCCAGCGCCAGCAATTATATAGGTTACGGGAACGCTTAGCTTTCCGCCAGACATATATCGTAATTTTTGTGCCTGATCAATTAGTTGGTCAAAGGCAAAAAAAACAAATTCACTTATTTGAAATTCAAGAACAGGCCTTTTACCCATGAGCGCCGCTCCAGTACCTGCACCTACCATAGCAGCTTCTGAAATTGGCATATCTATTATCCTGTCAGAGCCAAATTCATCTATAAATCCTTTAGTTATGCCTCTTAAGCTCTGCCTTACATCTTCGCCTAAAACAATGATTTGAGAGTCTCTATGCATCTCCTGACTAAGTGCTTCCGCAACGGCTTTTAAATACCATAAAGTCCTCAATTTTTCCATCCTTTCTGGGGTATGCCTTCAAAATCTGTTGAATACATGTCCTTTAGAGCATCTTTGGGTTCTGGAAATTTGCTGCTTCTAGCAAAATCTACTGCATCCTGTATTTCATTTTCAATAATAACATCTATCTCTTTTAGCTCCTCAGAATTGCAAATATTTTGCTTGGTTAACAAATCTCTAAAACTTATTATAGGATCTTTGGCTTTATAATAATTTATTTCCTCTTCAGTCCTGTAATTTAATCCAAGAGTAGATTCAGCAGTAAAATGACCACTATACCTATAAGTCTTACATTCCAGAATAAATGGGCCGCTGCCATCCCTCATTCTTTCTATTAATTGTTTTGCATTATTATAGACTTCTAAAACATTCATACCATCTACACTAAAGCCACCAAACCCATAGGCTTTAGCTCTTTCACTTAAATTTTTTATTTTTGAAGAATAATTTGCAGGAGTACTAACTGCATACATGTTGTTTTCACATACAAACAGCATGGGCAATTCCCATATAGCTGCCATGTTCATGCTTTCATGAACCACACCCTGATTTGCTGCTCCATCACCATAAAATGAAACGACTATACTTTTTTTCTTATCAATTTTTAATGCAAGAGCAGATCCAACTGCAATGGGCATTCCAGCACCTACTATGCCATTTGCTCCAAGTATACCTATTGCAGGTTCTGCTATATGCATTGAACCACCTTTACCACTGTTGTAACCATTAGCCCTTCCCATCAGTTCTGAAAACATGAATTTCATATCTGCCCCTTTAGCTACCATATGACCATGTCCCCTATGGGTACTCATGATATAGTCCTCGTCTTCAAGTGCAGCACAGATTCCAACAGCTACTGCTTCTTCTCCAATATACTCATGGGTTGTGCCATAAATCTCATTGGTATTCACAAGTTCTATGACTTTTTCCTCAAATCTTCTGCATAGTTTAAGTTTTTTATAAATTTCAACAGCAAATTCTTTCGATAGTTCATTACTCATAAGTATCTCCGATCAGAATCAAAATCATAATCAAATTATAGAAAGGCCTCCACAAACGTTAATAACCTGCCCCGTAATATACAAAGCTCTCTCGCTGCATAAATAAGAAATTGTGTCAGCAATGTCTCTTGGAATAGCGAGTCTGCCCAGAGGGATCTTCTCTATCCATTTCTTTTGGACTTCTTCAATTGGAATATTTTCAATACTGGAAATCTTCCCCTTTATGTCTTGCCACATAGGAGTGTCAATAGTACCTGGTGAAACGGCATTTACCCTGATGCTATTGGGTGCAAATTCAAGTGCTGCAGCTTTTGTCATATTTATAACTGCTGCTTTGCTTGACGCATAAACCAAAAAATTTGGCCTTCCTTTCTCGCCAGCTATTGATGCAACATTTACTATGCAGCCTTTTATATTCCTTTCAATCATAGATTTAACAACATTGATAAGCATGAAAAAGGTTCCTTTGACATTTACATCAAGTACTGTATCCCAATCTTGTTCGGTGATTTCTGTAATTTTTTTTGTCATGGAAACTGAGGCATTGTTTACCAGATAATCAATTTTTCCGTATTCAGATAAAGCCATTTCTACCAGATTCTTTATATCATTAATATTTGCAACATCGCAGGCTTTTGAAAGGACATTATAGCCTTTTGCTTTCAGTTCGAGTTCAAGTACCATGAGAGCACTTGAATTTATATCTGATATCACAATATTTGCACCAGCATCTGCAAAAATCAATGCAGTATCTTTACCTACGCCCTGTGCAGCTCCGGTTATCAGCAATGTTTTACCGTCAAAATCTTTCATTTACAATCCTGGTTAATCTTTCTCTTGAATTTATAGTGACCTATTTAATTACTTTAAAACTTCTGATACTATTTTTTCAAAATCTTGACTTGTTAGTAAACCTTTTTTTTCGTATGATTTTTCTTTCACTCTTGCAAGTATGCTATTTATCTGGTCAACACTCGCAGAAATGCCCAGTTTTTTAAGCCAGTTTTCTATCGAGGTTGTCCCGCTGTGTTTACCAAGAACAATCTCCGGGGTATTCTGGCCTACAAAATCCCAGTGGAAAGGAAAGATCTCAAGGACATCTTCTGTATCCATAAGCCTGTCCATCCATACGCTTACAATTCCTGATTCAACATCAAATAGTCCATCACCGACAATTGGCCTGTTATTGGGTAATTTTATATTTAATATTTCCTGCACAAGCTTTGAAGTCTCATACATCTTTGAAAAGTCAATATTTATATCCAGTCCGTACATTGTTTTTAGGATCATTGCAACATCTTCGTAAGCTGCCATACCAGCTCTTTCACCTATACCTGAAACTGAAGACTGGACGACCTCTACGCCTGCAGCAACAGCTATTACAGTGTTCGCAGAAGCACAGTTAAAATCATTATGAAAATGTGCTTCCAGTGGTTTGTTTATTTTTTTCTTCACTTCCCTTACGAGAAAATCAACCGCATGCGGTGATAAAACCCCCATCGTATCCACAATACCAAGAGCATCCATATGTCCTTCCGTTGAAACTTTATCAATTAATGCAAAGAACCAGTCAAGCTCAGCTCTTGTCATATCTACAGGGAAAAATACCGTATATAGACCGTTTTCTTTGGCAAATCTTGTAGCTTCAATTGGCATTTCCATAGCTTTTTCGACAGTCCAGCCGTAAGCTTTTTCAATAATATGTTTGCTTGAGGGTATCTCAATTACAATACCATCAACACCGCATTCAACTGCCCTTTTTACATCATCAAGAACACATCGCGAAAAAACGAAAATCTCGGGACCCAGGTTTCGCTTAACAATTTCCTTTATCGCATCTTCGTCCTGCTTTGAAACGGCAGGCATTCCTGCTTCAATCCTGTCTATGCCCGCTTCTGCAAGTTTTTCTGCAATCCTTATTTTTTCGTCCTTGCTAAAAACTAGGCCTGCCTGTTGTTCTCCATCACGAAGAGTAGCGTCGTGGAATTTGACTTTTTTCGGAAAATTCAATTTTTTTAATACTTCGTCCTCATAATTCCAGGCACTTACAAACCAGTCTTTTGTTTTCCATTTTTCACTCATTCCAACCCCCTGACTTGCTAAATATCAACAGTATATTCAAGCATCTTATTGGCCATACTTTCTATTTTTAATAAATATTTTCCATAGACTAAATTTTAACTTTGACAATTATTTTTTTTACTTTTTCAAAATTATTTAATCTTATTCCAGGCATATGTGC
>CAYNMO010000165.1:0-5582 GCA_964398155.1 uncultured Actinomycetota bacterium
CAAAACCCACCCGGACTTCACCGGCTCCTCCGCCCCAGGCGTCGACGCCGTCCGCACCAACCACGACAACTACGTCGACCCAGGCTGGGACCCACTCGACCTCAACAACCCAACCCCTTCCCCTTTAGGCGCCAATCTTTTCCTAATGGAGCTAAAGTCCAGACACCCGGAGCCAAACAATATTTCCAGTATTACTTACTTTTATGCTTATTTTCCTGTTTTTGACTTTTTTTAGCCAAGACATTATTTCTTTCTGAATACATCAGCTGCTCTGGAGACAGAATGAGTTACTTTTAGTAATTTAAGGCTTATTTAAGGACGGATTAAATTCATAATAATTTTTATCAACAAACCATGCGCAAGTAAAATTATTTAAAGGTATTGACGTTCTAAAGGATAGACCCAGAGCATACCAATAAAGTTGTGGAGTAACTTTTTGTTTATTTTCTTTAGATGCTTCCGGTTTAAAATCCAGGATATAGATTTTATTAAACCTGATCTGTAAAATATCGATTTTTTCTTATGTAAACTTAAAATATTAATAAAAACAAGCGATGTAACATTAAATAAATATGCTGATTTAGAATAATGTCTAAGAAAAAACAGGATTAGCAGTAAAATTATTAGATTATTTCTATTTTGTTTATACCTTTAAATTTCCTTATTATTTCCATTATTTTTAGAGAAAATTCCGTGTCTCTGCTCTCAAGTTTAAATTGAGTTGATACCCTGGTTTTACCATCAGCCGATACACTTTCAACATAGATTTTTTCACTAAAAACTTTGGAATTAAAGCTGGAGAGAAACTCTGATAGTTCTTTTGGAGACTGAAAATCTTCATCACTTGTAATTATTACTGTATAGGAAAATTTTCGCATAAGTTTGTCTTCGAAATATTTCACCAGAGTCAGAATAAGAAACCCAAGAATAGTTGTCAGAAAAGCAAGATAATAAAGCTTGGTGCCAATTGCAATTCCAATAGATGCTACCACCCAGATGCTGGCTGCAGTAGTAACACCCCGTACAAAAATCCCCTGCCTGAAAATGACTCCTGCTCCGATAAAACCAATTCCTGTCACAATTCCTGTTGCAAGTCTTGATGGGTCAAAACCCCCGGCAAAACCATAATATGATATAAGGGTAAATACCGTAGAACCAAGGCACACCAGAGTATGAGTACGAAGCCCTGCCGGTCTGTCTGCTTTTTCCCTTTCATAACCAATTATTCCACCGCAGATACATGCAATCACGCATGGGATTGCATACTTATAAAAAAAGTCCAGTAAATTTATATTAAAAGCTTCCATAACTTTATTTTATCATAATCTTTAATATATTCATTAATCAGGCGAGAAAATTAAATGAGGTGCTTAAAATTAATAATTATATAATGAAACTTTAAAATATTTGTAAATATTTATTTTAAGACTATAATAAACTAATAAAATCATATACTAATTTAAAAAGTTTTTAATATATCCACATTGTTATTTTTGCTTATGGGAACCTTGTAAAAATCACCCCCAACCCTCCACAAACTCAATAAAAGTTAAGGCTATCATTTTGAAAATTGATAATATGGCTGACGAGACAGAAGAAAAGAAAATACTAAAGAAAATTGTCGCACTATCAGAAGAATTTCTTCAGTCTACTGTTCTTGAATTAAATTACCAGAAGATTACTGACGATATTTTAGATATTTCTGGTGCAAAATTTGCAGCTTTTAACTTATTTGATGACGATGGCGGCAAATTTAGAACTGTTGCCTTTTCTGTCCCCGGAAGAGTCTTAAAAAAAGTTTATTCTTTGCTTGGTTTTAAATTACTTGGGAAAAAATGGGATCCTGATCCTGTTCGTGCTGAAAAAATAAAGGATCATGCAATAACCCACTTTACAGCCCTTAGTGAACTTTCAGGAGAAATCATTCCAAAGCCATTAGTCTCTCTATTAGAAAAAATGTTTGATATAGGCGAAGTAGTTCTTGTAAAGATTTTAAGAGAAAATGTAATGATTGGTGATTTTACCTTAATGATGCCAGGTAACCTTTCTTTTAATAATGATTCTTATGTTGAAATATATTCGCGTCAGCTGGGACTTCTTATTACCCGATCAAGAAGTGAGGCTAAACTAGTCGAAAATGAATCAAAATTTAGGAGTGTTTTTACTGCAGTAGGTGATCCTCTCTTTCTAATTGATCATGAAACAGGCGCTATTTTAGACGTAAATGATGCTGCTGTCAGTCTCTATGGATACAGTCGGGAAGAGTTGCTTAATTTGAAAGCCGACAATGTGTCTGCAGAACCGGATAAGACGAAAAAAGCATTGGATGAACCCAATAATTTAATTCCTCTAAGGTATCATAAAAAGAAAGATGGTACTGTTTTCCCTGTAGAGATTACATCCAGCCAGTTTAAACTAAAAGACCGTAATATTGTATCGGCTTCAATTAGAGATATTACCGAACGTAAAAAAGTCGAAGATGCTCTGCAGAAAAGCAATATCAAATATCGCCAGCTTTTTGATAATATGACCACCGGTTTTGCGCTGCATGAAGTGATCTACGACAATAAAGGAAATCCAGTTGATTATCGCTTTCTTGAAGTAAATTCTGCTTTTGAAAAACTTACAGGGCTGAAAGCTTCCCTGCTGATTGGCAAAACTGTCAAAAACATAATTCCCGAAACAGAACAATATTGGATTGATACATACTCGGCAGTTGCAAAAACCGGAAAATCTATTTCTTTTGAAAACTATGCAGTAGGCTTAAAAAAATGGTATGAATCATGGGTTTTTAGTCCTGCAGAAAATCAGTTTGCAACAATCTTTTCAGATATAACCGAAAGAAAGAATGCTGAGGATGCCTTAAAGAAGAGTGAAGAAAGACTCCGAGAAACTCTTTCTGCAACTCCTTTCCCTGTTGCTTTAGTCGATTTAAATGATGAAACTATTCATTATTGGAGTAAAAGCGCTATAGAATTATTCGGGCATGCCCAACCCGTCACATCATCTGAATGGTACCAGCTGGCATACCCGGATCCCGATTACCGTCGGGAAGTACTTAACAGGTGGAAACCGTTTCTTGAAAAGGCAAGACTAACCGGCAAATCAATAAATACAGGAGAATATAGGATTACCCGCGGAGATGGCTCGGTACGCATCTGCGAGATTTACGCCACTTATCTGGAAGATATGTTCATCGTCACTTTTAACGACATAACAGAACGTAAGACAGCAGAAGATGAGCTTAGAGAGAGCGAAGAAAAATACAGACTTTTAACAGAGAATGCCTCTGATGTAATTTGGGTTTTAAACTTAACAAATTCTAAATTTTCATACATCAGTCCTTCTATATTTAATTTGAGAGGCCTTACAACAGAAGAAGCAATGAGTGAAAGCTTAGGTGATTCAATGACGCCAGAATCATTACTAGCTATAAATAAGATTATTTCAAAAAATATAGAAGATTTTATAAAAGATTCAAATAATAATAATTATTATGAAATTGAAATTCAGCAGCCATGTAAAAACGGAGATATTATCTGGGTAGAAGTATCAATAAGGGTCCGCTATAATATTGAAGGCCAGATAGAAGTTGTTGGGGTAAGCCGAAATGTCACAAACCGCAAACAGGTTGAGAATGAAATCCTTCATTTGAGTTTTCACGATCATTTAACCAATCTATATAACCGTAGATTTTTTGAAGAAGAGATAAAGCGTCTTGATACCGAAAGGCAGCTTCCGCTTAGCTTTATAATGGGTGACCTTAATGGTCTTAAGATAATAAATGATGTATTTGGTCATGCACAAGGCGACAACCTGCTTAAAGAAACTGCAAAAATATTAAAAAAAATATGCCGCTCTGATGATATCCTGGCACGCTGGGGTGGAGATGAATTTGTCATTTTACTTCCAAAGACTTCTTTGGCTGATTCGGAAGAGATAGCACAAAGAATAAAAAAAGGATGCATAAAAACAACCTCTCTGAAGATACCCCTAACCCTTGCAATTGGAGTAGCTGCAAAAACAGAAACAAAGCAGGATATGAAGTCAATCCTCGTAGATGCTGAAAGCAACATGTATAAAAACAAGCTTATAGAAAAAGAAAGCCTGACAAGTTCAGTTATTTTTGCACTTGAGCAGACTCTTTATGAAAAAAGCAATGAAACTAAGGAGCATACCGACAGGATTCATGATTTAGCTATAAATTTAGGAAAGGCGGTTAAGCTGCCATCCAGCCAGTTGGACGAGCTTGCGCTTCTTGCTACTCTTCACGATATTGGTAAAGTTGCTATTCCTGAAACAATCTTACTTAAAAATGGCAAGTTAACAGAAAAAGAGTTGAAGATTATAAAAAGACATCCAGAGATTGGGTTTAACATTGCATCGTCATCTCCACAAATTGCCCATATTGCCAAATCTATTCTTTCCTGCCATGAAAACTGGGATGGCTCCGGTTATCCGATGGGCCTCAGCGGACAGTCAATACCTTTTGTTTCCAGAATTATACTTATTGTTGATGCATATGATGTCATGACAAACAAAAGGGCATATAAGAAGGCAATGAGCAAAGTCGAGGCGATAGAGGAACTTGGAAGATGTTCAGGAACCCAGTTTGATCCGGTGCTGGTTGAGAAGTTCATGGAAATCGTTTCAGAAAATTAGTTTATAAGAGACTTTAAATAATATTGCGGGATCGAAAGGGACGGGGGCGTAAACTTCTAACTAAAAAACATAGAAAACCTTAGGCACATCCCTATGACCACAACTAACACCAGCACCACAATAATATAGATCCAGACGACATCATTAATAATTCCGGTTTGTGTCCGGAACTAATCGTCTTTTTCATCTGATTCGTTTTCATGGTGGTCTTCCTGTTTGTTTTCGGAGACTTGTTCGGATTCATGACTGGACTCATCTTCTGATTTGTCTTCAGCGATATACTGAGATGAATCTTGAGTAACGTTTGCTGGTTCTTCCTGAGCAATATATTCATTATTAGCTTCAGTCTCATCGTCCTCTGCATATTCAGCATCGTCTTCATTATTATCCTCAGATTCATAGTCCGCTGTTTCTTCACTTGCCGTTGAAGTTCCTGAAGATATATTTGTTGCTCCGGAAACTACATTTACTGGTGTTGCCTGGTTTTGTATAGAGGTACCACCGCTTGATGTGGAGCTTATGTTTGTTGCACCTGAAACTATATTAACCGGTGTTCCCTGGTTTTGTATGGTGTTGACCCCGGTTGATGTTGAGCTTATGTTTGTAGCACCTGAAACTATATTGACCGGTATTCCCTGGTTTTTAATAGTTGAGACACCTGTTGAAGAGAGGCTGATATTTGTTGCACCTGAAACTATATCAACTGTTTTTCCTGGAGCCTGAAGGACTGAGAATATTTCAGAGGATGAACCACCTGCAAGGCTGAGTGCATAACCCAGTGAACTTCTGAAAGCATTACTGGTATTTGTCGCTCCGGCAACAATATCAACATTTGCGCTCTGGTTTTTAATTGCCTCTGCTTCCAGTATCGGCATTGCGTGTTTATTTATTTCAACTGAATAACTTCTGTCACTTGGATA
>CAYNMO010000166.1:0-5545 GCA_964398155.1 uncultured Actinomycetota bacterium
AAAAATTGAAAATACGCAGGTACTTTTTGCGCCTGTGTGGTTTTTGTAGAAAAATATTATTCATTTCCAGCTGACGCACGACACCTTACAGCTATAGCATAAAACTTCTTTTGTAAAAGTTCCCCAGATTTTAGCCCTCTGAAAAAAAATGTTTTTTTATGTCTCTTGGGCCCTGTCTTTGTTTGCCAAATGTAATACAAAAGCTTAAATAAAGCTTGACAAATGATACAAAAATAGTATCATTATAAACTATAAATAGTAAAATATATTTTGTAAATTTTATCGGAGGTTAAATTTTAACTGAAAGGTATGTTTAAAGGCAGATGCTTAAGACAAAATTAAATACCCGTACATTAGTAATCTAAACGTCAGAATCAAACATGATGTTATTAGCAAGTATTGAGTTGGAGAATAGAAATAAATAACAGGTAATATTAAAAATAATAAAAAAAAATTGGGAATAAGAGAAAGAGGGCAAAAAATGTCAGTAAGAAAAATTATAGAGATTGATGAAGATTTATGTAATGGCTGCGCAAACTGCATACCTAATTGCCCGGAAGGAGCCCTGCAGGTTATAGACGGTAAGGCCAGGCTGATAAGTGACCTTTTCTGCGATGGCCTGGGTGCCTGCATAGGGGAATGCCCTATTGATGCAATAAGAGTAGTTGAGAGGGAAGCAGAGCCTTACAATGAAACTGTGGTAATGGCAAACATTGTAAAAGCCGGAACAAATACGATTATTGCACATCTTAAGCATTTAAAAGATCATGGAGAAACAAAGCTTTACGATGAAGCTATAGATTACCTGAAAAACAATAATATCGATAATCCTTTAGAGATAGTAAAGGAAGAGAGAATTAAAACAGGAGAGCAAAATAAAATGGAAACAGAAGAAAAGCTGCCGTGCGGATGCCCCGGCTCAAGAGTAATGGATTTAAGGGATGAAGATAAATGCGAAGGCACGGTAACAACCATTGATACAAATACTGCCCTAAAAACAGGTACAACCGCTCCCAAAGATGCCAAATCCGAAAAAATAGAGCAGCTTCTAAAAGAGCTTACTATAAAGGAATCAAAACTCAGGCAGTGGCCGGTGCAGATAACCCTTGTGCCTTCGACTGCCCCATACCTGAATGACTCGGACCTTCTGATAGCTGCAGACTGTGTACCATTTGCATATCCAAACTTTCATGAGGATATGCTGGAAGGAAAAATCCTTCTTGTGGGTTGCCCAAAGCTTGATGACAGCGAGTCTTATTTGAAGAAATTTACTGATATTTTCAAACAGAACGACATCAAATCAGTAACAGTTGCCCACATGGAAGTGCCCTGCTGTTTTGGCATGATGAATGTAGTAAAGCAGGCCGTGGGGCTATCCGGTAAAAACATACCCATAAAAGATATAAATATCAGTATCAGAGGAAAGGTGATTTCTTAAAGCTTGGGAATTTCATATTCTGAAGTATTTCCCATTGTAGCTTACATTATGACCCTGGTTTTTATTGTGCATTTTATTGGTTTATATTTTATTTCTATTTATTTTATAAAAATGGATATGTTTCCTTTATATAAGGAAACATATCCGATATAATTTCCTTATCAGAAAGAAATAAAAGGGATAGATATAATTTTATTTTAATGATTAGTTCTGATTTCTATAGTTAAATTTCTAATTTCTGTAGTAGATTATTATTCCAATTCCATGGTCAGGGTTTTGTAGATACCTATAAATTCAAAAAATATCTAAAAATCAAATTTTTTACACCGTATAATTAAATCAAACTTTTTATACCATGAGATTTATGACCCTTAAAAATATTAACAATAATACTTTTTATATTAATTTTTAAAAATTGTTGAGGTGACATAATGAGTAAGCTTAAATTTGCAGTCATAGGCGCCGGCCATGGCGGGAAAGCAATAGCTGCGCATCTTGCATTAAAAGGATTCCCGGTTAAATTATACAACAGGACACTTTCCAAGATAATGCCCATAATCAAGATGGGCGGGATTGAGATTGAAGGCGAGATAAGCGGATTTGGCAAGCTTGATCTGGCATCTGATAATATTGCCGAGGTCATAAGAGATGCTGATATAATAATGGTTGTAGTTCCTGCTTTTGCCCATGCTGCAATTGCTGAAAGGTGCTCCCCATATTTAAAAGATGGCCAGATAGTCCTTCTAAATCCAGGCCGAACCTGCGGGGCTCTTGAGTTTATAAATATCCTGCGGGAGAGAGGAAACAATGCGGACATCATAGTTTCAGAGGCCCAGACATTTATTTATGCCAGCAGGGGCATGGGGCCCGCTTCTGTAAAGATATTCAGGATAAAGCAGGCCATTCCTGTGGCAGCTATTCCGGCCATAAAAACTGATGAGGCGCTTGACAAGATTAATGAAGCCTTCCCTGAATTTATTTCCGGAACAAGCGTAATAGAGACGAGCTTCAATAATATCGGCGCTGTTTTCCATCCGGCAATTACCATACTTAATGCGAGCAGGATAGAATCTACAATGGGAAATTTCCAGTTCTATATAGAGGGCGTCACACAATCTGTGGCAAGGGTGCTTGAAGAAGTGGATAAGGAAAGGGTGGAAGTCGCACACATACTGCGATGCAAAAATGTGCTGACGGCTATAGAGTGGCTCACAATGGCCTATAATGTAGTTGAGGGCAATCTCTTTGACGCAATACATTCAAATCCGGGGTATGTCGGAATAATGGCCCCCAGGATGACAAATGTCAGGTATATTACTGAGGATGTTCCAATGAGCCTTGTGCCGATTGCAGAGTTTGGCCGTGTTTTTGGCGTCAAAACAACTGCAACTGATGCACTTATTGATCTGGCAAACGTCATTTTTAAAATAGATTTCAGGAAAACAGGCAGGAACCTGGTCAGGTTGAGGATGGAGAATCTGACTCTCGATGAAATCAGGAATGTCTTTATAGACGGTACTCCAAAAAGGCAGCCATAAAGGAAATAGTATCCCGGCGAACCTGGAACTGGTGTGACTGCATTTGATTAGACATTGCAGTGTTTTATCTGTCAGGGAAATTTTATTGTTTGTGGATTTCAGTTGCAGTTTGTAAATAAGATTTGCATAAACTAATTTGATAAAATCAGATTTTCTGAGAACCTGATTAAATGGAGGTTTGTGAGTTGAGAAAAATCCTTGGCGCTGCGATAGGAAGCTGCGTACATGTGGCCGGTATAATGAGTTTTTTAAATATTGCCCGGTCTTGCGGTTTTGAGACAAAGTTTTCAGGACAGGCGGTTGATATTGCGCAGCTGAAAGAACAGATTGAAAATTACGAACCGGAAATAATCGCTGTAAGTTACAGGCTTTCCCCGGAGAGTGCAGCAGGGCTCTTTACTGATCTGGACAATCTTATCATTAAGGTCTTTAAAAATAAGACATTTATCCTCGGGACAACAAAACCTGTTGCCGATGTCCTGTCGGCGTCAGGACTGCTTAAGGCATTTGACGGGGTTTTTACAGGCGGCGAACCCCCGGAGGATGTTGAAACTTACCTTACCGGAAAAAAGCTTCAATTATCAGGAAGTAAAATCCCACCCCAGACTCTCACAGAGAGGATAGGTTTTAAAAAGCCCTGGCCACTCTTAAGGCATCATTTTGGCAGGCCCACCCTTGAGGAGACGATCAAAGGAATAAAAAAAATAGCAAAAAGCGGGCGCATTGATGTAGTTTCCATCGGGCCCGACCAGAATGCTCAGGAATTCTTTTTTAAGCCGGAGAAAATGAACAGGCTGCAGGATGGCGCAGGCGGGGTCCCCGTAAGAAGCGCAGAAGATTTTAAAAGGCTTTATGCAGCGTCGCGCTGCGGCAATTATCCCATTATGAGATGCTACAGTGGAACTAACGATATCCTTAAACTGGCTGAAATACTTGCAGACACGATAAACAATGCCTGGTGCGCCGTTCCTTTATGCTGGTATTGCGAGATAGACGCAAGAAGTGGTAGAAAGCTTGAAGATGCAATAAAGGAAAATCAGGGGGTCATGAAATGGCATGCGCAAAAAGGGATTCCCGTGGAAGTCAATGAATCCCACCAGTGGAGCCTGAGATATACAACAGATGCAGTTGCTGTGGCAGCGGCCTACCTTGCAGCATACAATGCAAAGAAAATGGGCGTTAAGACTTACGTGTCCCAGTATATGTTCAACACTCCGCGCGAGACTTCTTTTACAATGGATCTTGCCAAAATGCTTGCAAAGATCGAACTTATAGAATCACTGCACGATGATGGTTTTTATAGCATCAGGGAAGCAAGGACCGGACTATTCAGCATGCCTGCCAATTTAAACAAGGGCAAGGGCCAGCTGGGCTCATCAACTCTTCTGCAGATGCAGATAGAGCCGTCTATCGTACATGTGGTTGCATATTGTGAATCAGTTTATGCCGCCAAACCGGATGACATAATCCAGAGTTCTGATATTGTGCTGAAAGCTATTGAAAATTATCTCAACGGCTGCCCCGATATGAAGTCTGACAGTGTTGTCAAGGAAAGGAAAAAGAAACTTGTTTGCGATGCAATGCAGATTATTAAAAAAATTAAGTCACTGGATACGGACAGCAGGTTTGAGGATCCGTTGACAGAACCTGAGATAATCGGCGCTGCGGTACGCTCAGGAGTGCTGGATGCCCCCCAGCTTGCAGGTGCCAGCGGTGCATGCGGCAAACTAAAAACTCTTTTTATTAATGGCGCCAACGTGCCGGTTGATGACTGTGGAAATGTGGAAACCGAAGAAGAAAGGCTGAGCCGTCTTTGAGGGCAGGCTTGATAATAAATTGATTTTTTCTTTTAAGTAATCTTTATGAATAAATACATAAAAACAAATTAAAAAATATTCAGGCTCAATTTCAGCGAACTTTTTAATAATAATTGATTTACTCAACAATAGTTAATTGGGTTATAATCTTTAACAAGTTCATTACCATAAATATTTCTATTATAAATATTTTTCAGCAGAATAATTATTTCTTATTAGTAAAGGCGGTTATTTATGCAGGTACTTCTCTGGTCCCTTGCAGTATTTTTTGGAAGGATAGCTGACGTTTCCCTCGGAACAATAAGGATAAATTTTATTGTAAGGCATAAAAAGGTCTTTGCTGCGCTTGTGGGCTTTGTCGAAGTGACTATCTTTATTTTTGTAATATCCAGGGTAATCAAGAATCTGGATGGAAATCTGTATGGAGTTCTTGCATATGGAGCAGGGTTTGCAATAGGCACCATAGTGGGAATGTTTATATCTGAAAAACTTAATAAGGATATGATAAGTATAAATATTATCTCTAAACAAAAGGGCGACAATATTGAGAACATGCTGAGACAGGAAGGCTTCGGGGCAACATGCTATGATGGTATAGGCCGCGATGGTCCGGTGAAAGTGATAAATGTGATTTGCAACCACTCCCAGGTTGCAAAATTAAACAAAATGGTCCTTGAACAGGACCCCAATTGTTTTTTGAACTCTTATATGCTTGGCAGCCAAAAAGGCGGCTACATCTATGGTATGAAAAA